>NZ_VIUK01000022.1:10742-127756 GCF_007828295.1 Pseudomonas sp. SJZ080 | reverse complement strand
TTCTTCGTCGGGTAGCCCAACTGACGAATAGTTGCCCCGGTTCGCTTGCCCAGTTTGATGTAGAGCTTGACCGCTCGGATACGGTCTTCGTATGAATACATGAACTACCTCCAGGTAGTCCAAGATTTCCGCCGCATCCCCGGTGGGTCAGTTTTCAATCAGCGCCAACACCTCAAGCCTGATGCGGCTTTCAACAACACAATCCTACCCCAGCGCTAGCAAATACTGCGGCGGGCATCGCTTCTCTCGCGATGGAGCTAATCCATTGAACAGAAGCCACCAAGGTCCATTAAGCCTTGGTGGCTTTTTTCCGCTTCGGCGACATGGCGACCAAATAATGATGGCCGAGCGGCAATGACGCATGCAGCGACAAAGCACATAAATTACAATCCGTCTCCCATTGTGCGCAATTGCATGGACTTGACCATCCATTTGCATTCGACGTGACCAGTCGTTTGCATTCGCACTGACCACCCAATTGCATTCGACTACGTGTCTTTGTCGGTAGTGGAGGTACTAGTGATCAGACCGCAATGCGAAACACCTTTATTTCTTTAGAGTTGCCATCCATACAGATCACACCTGCCACCAAACAGCCCCGACTCATTGCAACCTCGATTTTCGTAGAATATCCAATAGTCTCAGAGTCAAATTTCAGGCATTGAATTAGGGCTTTTAACCAAGATATCGAATACTGCACGTGAGGGCCTAATGATGAATTATCTAACTGCAACCCACCTTCATCATCAAGAATCTTCAACCCCAGAAACAAAGTAACTTCCCCTTCGACCTCGGCGAATCCCAACTGATCGTTGTTGTAGTCTCCGCCATATCGACCCGGAATCAATACAGCCCCATGCCTTTGCATTAAGGACTCGAACAGCCGACTCCGAATTATCGCTTGCTCCGACTGATTATTCATAATAACACCCCCGAGCCAATTAGTAGCTCACTTGAGAAAACTATAAATGGGATCGTAATTAGTCAGGGGTTTAATCGGAAGCCACTCAACAGGTATGTAAGGTGTGTCAACTCGGACTTCATAACCATGACACCAGGCAATTTTTGCGTAAATTACGCCAAATGTAGAAATCAGCCCCTCGGAAAATCCACTTTCAATATCGAGCCTTTTCTTTATCGAGGCCGGCGAGGTCAACTTTGTCAAGGTAGACTCCATCCCCAATACATCTCCGCTCGCAAGTGCCATAAAGAAATCATTATCCAACATAAATATTTTTTTCGGCCCACTTGGCGGTTTGGCAATCATCTGCAAGCAACGCTCGGCCACTTGAGAAAAATCTCCTTTGACTGCCAGGATTATTTGATAGGCTAAAAAATCTGCGGTCGTCGTCGACTGAATTCTTTTTTCATCAATAATTTCATTACAGTTACAAAACCAATCAATGAGCGAAGCATTATCGGAGACAAGTGCCCTCATGAAATCGAGTGTTTTTGGAAGCAAATTCATCTTATCGCTTTGGAGCATGAACTGGTATTTATGCAGGCATTCAGAAACATAAAACCAATTTTTCATAACCTCAAGGTTGGCGGTTTCAAACCACGCATGTATTCCCTTTGCGAAAGCGTGCGACGAAAGTCTTCCCGCACATGCAACAGGATTGCCTAGGCTCTGTTCAATATAGGCAATTAACTTTTCCACATCAAATCCACCATCCAGATGGGATTTGGTGTGCTCCAACCTGTCTTTAGCTCTAGCCTTCCCAGGGCCATAACTCTCAAATAAATTCACCCCAGCCACCTCACTTCAATTTCGCCATCATTAATTGACCTGTACTACGATCCACACCCATAAGCCCCTTGATCAAGCTGCCATCTTGGGTAGCATTATAAATTGCTTTAAAGGCATCAGAATTTTTGTCCAGTTTATTCAACACTTTTTCGATCCAGGCGTCTGACATCTGAACGATATCATCTGCCCCTTTGCTTAATGAGACCCCCCCATTTATTTGCTTCGAGTCCAGCACGATGACTGATTTCCCATCAGCCCTGAGATAAACATGGTCAAACCCATTATTGCTACCATATTTCCCTCCCTCTATAACTTGTAAACCTTGACGCTGAGCCACCGACTCGACCAGTTGTTCGGTGAGAGCCCCAGTACGGTCAGCACCATTAGTAACTTGAACTGCCAGCGCTTTTTCGGCTGGTGTTAAATCAGTAATAGCATAGCTGCTTGCATTAAGCTTCGTTGCACTGACATAGCCTCCCACCGTTGGCTCGATCGCTGCCAGTTCATTGATTGCAGGAACCCCTGAATTGACAGGAGGAGGCCGGTTAGTCGACCCTCCCGTGCCGGTATCCAGGTTTTTCGTGGTCTTGATTTCCAGCGCTGCAACGCGCTCGCCAAGTTCAGCGCTGTCCTTGACAAGCATTTTACCCAAGGCTTTGCTCGATACCTCAATCCCCACTTTTGCCAGAGTCAGCCCCGCTTTAGCTGCCCCACCCACACCGGTCACGACGCTCCCGACGGTGTAGATCAACATACCCAGATCGCGTCCCAGTTGGATTGCCTGATCATCCCCGCCGGTTTCAAGTGCCAATGTCATCCGGTCAATGCTGGCCAACAGGCTGGCCGTCGCCGCTTCACCCAGCTGGCTGCGTACTGCCGGATCATTGACTGCCGAGGCTAATCCCTGCAGCCCCTCGATTGGATGGGCAAGGAACTGCGACAGACCTTCAACGTCTTGCAGACCAGCCTCAGCGATGCCCAGACCAATACCCCCGGTCGTCAGTGCATCTTGTTTTACTGAGGTACCCGCCCACTTGGCGATGACTTGCGCCTGAGCTATCAGCCCCTCGCTCTTGGCTTCTTCCAACTCCTTTTGGGCCTGCACAACTTGCTGGGTCGCCAACCAGTTGTTATCGATGTTCGCTGTAGCTGCATTGTTTGCGGTCGCTGCGCCGTTCGGGTTGCTCATGGCTGCAATGCCCGTCACCAGGCTGGTGATGAGGTTGCGTTTGGCTTCACGCTCCACAGCGGTTTCGTTTGGATCAGCATCCGCAAACAAACCTGCCAGCACGCTGGCAGCCGAACCGCCCAAAGCGCCGGCCGAGCAACTTTGGTTGCTGGCGGCGGCGCCTGCACAACCGAGAATTGCATGGAGCGCCGCGTGTTCAGGACTGCCTTCCTTCAGACCCTTTTTCACCAGTTCGCCGATATACGCCGAACCTTGCTGCTGGACGTAGTTGACCACCATGTTTTGGGCAAACTGCGCGCTGCTTCCGGCCACGTTGCCGCTGATACCCGCGACGAGGGCGGTTGCAATTTGCCGGTAAGTGCCGCCCGCACCCCAGTTTTCATCGATGTCCCTGATTTCCTGCTTCAGCGCCTGATAATTCTTGAGGTGCTTGAGTTGATCGGCCTCAGATGTTCCGGGCGCGTTCATCAGCGCTCTTTCCTCCTCGGCCTGCTCCTTTTTCTGATCGATTTCTTGCGCCCGACTCGCGATGTACTGAGAAACGTTCTGCACAAACTTGCCGACAATTTCGAAGTCCACGCCGATTTCTTGCGCGCCGAAGATCGGCTTGAGTTTGTTACTGCCGTCCCGATCACTAGATACATCGGTGTTGATTGCCGCGACCGCCTGCTCTGCTGTCTGACCGGTCAACGCTTGTTGCTTGGTGGTATTGGTGATGGTGACGGCCGCGCCGCTAATCCCGCTGTAGGTGGTGCTGCTGGAGCTGTCACCGGCATAGAGCACGACCGGTGTATTCGCGCTCCACCCTCCTTTACTCGGCACCTTGGGACCATTTGCGTTGGCCGTTGAGCTGGCATTGCCTTTGCCATCCAGGCCTATCTGACCGCCGTATCCACCACTCAAGTTGATGCTGGTGGCATCGTACTCGGCCTTGTTTTTGATGTCGGAGGTAGTGAGCGTCCCGGTTTCCAAGGTGTTTTTGCCATCAGCCACCGCTTTATCGGTACTGGCGATGACGGCCCCCTTGAGATCGGTATTGCCTGCGACTTCGACCTGGAAGCCACCATTGCCGGCCTTGATTCCTGACTGTTCGCTGACGCTGGCGTAATCGCTTTGCATATGTTGCGCGGCGACACCGCCACTGACGCTGCTCATACCGGCACAGATCGGTGGAACACAGATGTTGACACCGACGTTCGCGCTCATCTGTTTAGAGGTGTAGGTGCTGGTGTCCTGCAGGCTCTCAATATTCAGATCGCCGCCCACCTTGACCTTGACCTGATCAGCGGAAACGACGCCACCCTTGATATTGGTGTCCCCGCCACTTTCAAGTTTTACGCTGTTGCCACCCTTGATATACGTGTTGGTCTGGGTGACATCGTCGCCGTCAGCCATACCGCGTCCCACATTGGCCGCCAGCTCGAACGAGATGCCGTTTTGCGCCCCGCCAAAGCCAATCCCGATGCCGGCACTCCAGCCCGAATTACCATTGGTACTTTCCTGATGCGCCGTGTTTTGCGCCGACAACAGGTTGATTTTACCGTCGGCCTTCAGGTTGACATCGCCTCCGCCCTCGATGCGGCTGCCGACTACGTTGATATCACTGTTCGCGCCATCTCCCGTGGCTACGACCTTGACGTTGCCGCCAGCCACTACATCGCTGGCCACCACATTGCGACCGCTTTGGCTGCTTTCACTATGACTGCGGCTGTCACTGAGATTGACGCTGATCTTGCCCCCGGTTTTCGGGGCGTTCATCAGTGCCTGCCCAGCGTCCACGGCCTGTTTGGCACTCATCGCCGCATTCACGGCAGCCAAGGCAACCATTCGGTCATCACTGGTTTTCTGCGCCGCCTCCCCCATCTGCTGAATGCCACGGAGTGCATCAAGCAACGGAATACTCACCGTTCCGCCAATCGCCGTGCGGCTCGTGCTGGCGGTTTTGGTGGATTCCAGGGTGTCGTAGCCGGCCACGATATCGACATGCTTTGCGGTAATGCCGATATCACCCTGAGGCGCGACCAACTGACTGGCCGTCTGGGTGTAGTGATCACCCGCCGTCAGGCTGATATTGCCGCCCAACGACGCGATCTGGCTGCCCGACTGACGGGTAGAGGTGAACTCTTCGGTTTCTTTCTGCTTCAGGACTCCTGTCGCGCCCTGCCACCAGGACGCGCCGACTTCACCGATTTTTTTGCTGCCGGATTTGGAGCTGGATGTTTCAGTGTTCTGCGCACTGGTGATGTCCAGATTACGACCGGCGTTGATGCCGATGTCCTTATCGGCCACCAACGTACTGCCTTCAACGGTCGTGTCGCGGCCACTCTTGATTTGAATGCTGCTACCGCTGATATCACTGCCGATGCTTTGAGTTGAGCTTGTTTGCCCTTGTTGCGATTTTTGCGTGGAGGACAACCAGCCGGTGACAGTTACGCCAGCTTTGCTAGAACCTTTCGACTGAGCGGATGTTTGCGTTTCCTGATCGGCGCCGATCAGTACGTCATTGCCTGCCGTGAGTTTCACCCCTTCTTCGGCGCGTAAGGCAGCGGCTTTCAGCGAGATGTCGTTATCGGCTTTCAGTTCGATGTTTTTGCCGACCAGTTCTGTGCTGTTCAAACGGGTCTGGTTGACTTCCGAGCTGCTGGACTTGCTCGACGTCCAGCCTTTTTTGGACGAGGCGCTGGCCTCACTGGCATAGTCTTGAGCGGCATTGAGATTGATGTCGCCGCCCGCCGTCGCGAGCAACGTTCCATCGCTCTTCAGCTTGGCGCCAGTGGCGTTGAAATCCTCGCCCGCAGAAATGACCAGTTTATTCGTGGCCGAAACACTCGAGCTGACGGATACGTCCGTCTCGGTCTCGCTCATGGTCGACTTCTTCTTACCCCACGATCCCTTCTTCGTTTTCGTGTAATAGGAATAATCGACGTTCTCTGCGGTCGTCATATTGACGTTATCGCCGGCAAACAGATAGGCCTCATCCCCGGCACTCGCCCGACTTGCAATCAGGTCCAGATCCTTGCCGGCACTGAGGGTAATGTTGCCCCCCGCTGTGACCGTCGTGGACACCTGACTCACATGGTCTTCCTGACTCGTCACCTTTTTGGTCTTGCTGTACGAATGCTGTTCATCCGCCGCCGAAGCCAATGTCAGGTCGCCAGCGGCGTTCATGCTCACATCGCGTTTGGCGTCGAGCTGGCTGCCAATGACAGCCAGGTCACGACCGGCGGTAACCTTCAGGTCCTGCCCCACATCAACGTCTGAGCCATATTGGGTGATGGTCTGATTGCGATGCAGGCCCCGCTCGCCGCTTACGATCTGCTCAGCGGAAGTGATGTTGACGTCACGGCCGGCGGTGATCGTGGTATCAGCACCGCTTTTCAGCACACTGCCGACGTTGTTGACGTCGCGCCCGGCCTTGAGGGTCAGGTTGTTGGCCGCTTCGATTCGGGCGGCGTTGTCGACGAAGTCGGTCTGCTCGGTGCGGTAACCGCTGCTGCTTTGGTGAATGGTAACGGTGCGTTCGTTGATCACGTCGCCCTGAGTCGCGGTCAGCGAGACATCACGGCCGGCGATGATGCCGCCGGCCTTGTTCGTCAGATTGTTGGTGGCCAGCAGGTCGAGGCGGTTGCCGGCCTCCACCAGGCCGCTGCTGACCAGATCGTTCTTGGCCGTGGCCTCGAGTTTCTGGCTGGAGCGCAAGGTCCCGGCGTTGTTCAGGTCTTTACCGGCGATCAGGGTGACGTCGCTGCCCTGGATCAAGGCGCCGTTGGCGGCGAGACGATTGTTGGCGTTGGCCAGGTACAGCACCGGCACCAGCACTTGCTCGCCGTTCACTTCGGCATTTTCCATCCAGACAATATCGTGGGTCAGGGCCGCGACTTGTTCAGAGGTCAGGCTGACACCCAAGGACAGGTTGAGCTCCGTCTTACTGGCGATGGCGTTATTCATCAGGTACTTGAACAGGCCCTCGTCGGAGGTCTGGCCATCGATAAATCGCTGGCCGGTACGGGCAACCACGGCTTGCTGGATCAGGCGTTGTTCATAAAGACCATCACCCAGTCGTTTGGCGCTGTTGTCCGGGTCGTAGCCGAGGTTGGACAGCAGGTAGTCCGAACTCATGAATTGCTTGAGGTCAGTGAGCACCGGGTTGGTTTCGATCAGGTACTTGTGGGGCTGGGATTTGCCGGCGTTGCTTGGCAGTCCTTGGACGCGGTTGATGGTGAATGGGGCGCTGGCGGATGAGCCGCCTCCCGTGACTGTGGCGCCGGTAACATTCCAGCTCTGCGGGCCGGTACCGGTCGGGCTGGTACTGCCTTCCTGACTCAAACGGAACAGGCCGTTCTGGCTGGTGGGCAAGCTGAAACCGGGCAGACTTACCGGGTTAACTTGCTGTTGCGCGAGGTCGGGCGGCAGTTGCTGGTTCAGGGTGATACGGGTGGAATACTGGCTGCCCGCAGAGCCTGTACCCGTGCGGGGACCACTGCCCACGTAGGTGTAGCCAGGGCGTACGACGGTGTTGTCGATGTTGTTCTGGGCGTTGATGTTGATCGCGCCGGCGGCCTGGATGACCGCGGCGTAGCTTTGGTCGCTGGAGGCAATTTTGCGGGTGCTGCCTAATCCCGGATATTCCATTTCTGTCATGCCAATAAAGTTGGCCATGCCGGCTTGAAGTCCACTCAGGTCATTGGCGTTGTAGCCACCGCTTTCATACCAATACTGATTCGTGAAAGCACTCGCGGCGCTGTACCAGCCGCCTGCGTTTCTGGTTCGCTCGGACCTGTAGATTCGGGTGGTTTCGGTTTCCCCGGTTTCAACGCCGCTGTTGGTCAGGTTCACCAGCGTGGCGCTCAAGTTGCCGCCCGTGGCGATGGTGCTGCTCTGGTTCAACAGGTCGTCACCGCTCAGGGTCAGGTTGCCGCCGGCCGTGATGCTGGAGGCGACACTGGCAGCGGTGACTTCGAGTTTTTCGCGTTGGACGATCTCCCAGACATGGTTTTGTTTGCCGCTGCAATCGCCGGCATTGACCCCTTCGATACACGCGATTTCGTCAATTTTGGCGGTATAGATGCCCTGGTTGTTGGTGGTCAGCACGGCGCGGATGTTCTGAATGGTGCTCGCCGCCAGGCTCATGCTGCCATCGCTTTGAATCGACGCAGAACTGTTGACGATGCTCGCGGCCTGGGCGCCCTGGCCATTACGGTCAATCGTGAGGTTACCCAGGCTATAAATGTTGGCGTAGAGGTTGTTCAGCGCATTGACCCGCAGGCTCATGTTGCCGCCGCTGAAGATCAGCCCGTGATCGTTGACCAGCGAGCCGGTGGTCACGGTCAAACCTTGACCACTGCCCAGCGTCCCCGAGTTGTAGAGGCCACCGGCGTTCACGGTCAGGTTAGCAGCCGAAGTCAAGCGACCGGCGTTGTTCAATTGGCCACCCACCGACACGGTGGTGTCACCCCCACCGGCAATGCTGGCGGCCGCGTTGAGGTTCAGTTGTGCGGCACTTACGCCGAGCGTCCCGAGACTGCTGACCCGACCGCTTCCCGAATACGTGCCGCCAAGGTCGATCTTCAAGTTGCCGTCACTGGCGATCAGGCCATCGTTGTTCCAGTTGCTGCCGCTACCGGTCAGTTGGCTGACAGCCAAGAGCTGACCATTGGCCGTTTGATTGAGATTGTTGATGTTGACGGTCAGCCGATCGGCCTGGATCACGCTGCTGTTGGTCCAGCCGTCAGCGGCCAGGGTCAGACCTCCGCGGGTGACGAAGCTGCCGCCGGCACTGCCGAGTAGCCCGGTGGCAATGTCGAAGATACCGGTGCCGACGTGCAGCACGTTGCCACCGACGTTCAGCAAGCTACCGGTGCCGAGGCTCAGGTTGCTGTTCGCGGACTCCACGGTGCCGTTGCGGTTGTCGAACACGCCACCGATGGTGAACGCGGTTTTGCCATTACTGCCCAGCGCGCGCAGTTGGCCGGTCTGGTTGTCGAGGCTCGCCGCCGTGATGGTCAGGGTGCTTTCGCTTTCGATGATGCCCAGGCGGTTGTTCAACGCGCCGCGCAGGCTCAGGTCGACCTGTTGCCCGCCGATCTGCCCATCGGCATCGCCGCTGTTGTCGAAGTCTTTACCGGTGACGCTGACCCGCCCTTTGGCGTAAAGGCCGCCGTTGCGGTTGTCGAAGTTGCCGTTCGTGCCGGTGTCGATGATGGCGTCACCGGTTTGCGCGGTGATGCGTCCGCCGTAGTTGTCGATAACGGCCAGTGCCTTGAGATCCAGGCTCTGGGCCTGAATGATCCCGCCCTGACGATTGTTGTTCAGGTCATAGCCGTTGCGCAGTACACCAGTGATGTGGCTGCTGAAGGCGCCTTGCAGGCTGGAGAGCACGCCGCCGCGGCTGTCGAGGCTGGCAGCGGTGATGTCGAGGTTGCCGTCCTTGGCGACGATGCGCCCGCTCTGGTTATCGATTGCAGCACCCGTGTCGATTGTCAGATCGCCCTGGCTCTGCAGGCTGCCTTTGGCGTTATCGAGGCTGGCGGCACTCAAAGTCAGGCCAGCGTCGCGGCTGAAGATCAGACCGTCCGCGCTGTTTTGCACGGCACCAGAGGCTGTAAGGGTCAGTAAATCGTTGCCAGCGACAGTACCGCCATTGCGGTTGTCGAGACCGCTCGTCAACAGGCTCAGCAACCCTTGACTGGCCAGTTTGCCGCCCTGGTTATTGATCTGATTGGCACGGGTAATCACCATCGGGCCGAGGCTGGCGAGTTGGCCGTTGGTATTGGTCAAGGTGCCGAGCAGATCAAGGCTGACCGCGCCATTGCCAGCCAGGATGCCGGCGCCGTTGTTCAGGTCGGTACCGGTAAAACTAATGCCTTGCTGAGCATTGATGGTTGCATTGGCGTTGTTGAGGAGAGTGGCCTGGATGTCCAGACCGGCACCGCTGTCGATCAGGCCACCCTGACTGTTATCCAGTGTCCCGGCAATGACGAAGGTTTGCGCACCGCCACTGGAAAGAATGCCTTTGTCGCTGTTGTCGAGGCTGGCCGCCGTGACCTTCAGCGTGCCGTGACTGACCAAGGCCCCGGCGTTGCTGTTACGCACCGCGCCGCTGAGGTCTACCAGCACGTCGCCGTCACGGCTCGATAAGGTGCCCTCGTTGCGGTTGTCCAGGCTGCCGCCCAGAAGGCTCAAACCCTGCCAGCCGGAGATCAGGCCATTGAGGTTGGTGGTGGTATCGGCAGTGAGGTCCAGTTGCTGACGGCTGATGAGTTTGCCGTCGCTGTTGTCCAGATTACGCCCCACCAGCGTGTAGCTTTGGCTGCTGGAGAGTTCACCACCCTGGTTGTTCAAGTCCCGCAGGTTGCGGATGCTCAACTGTCCGGTGGTAGTGATCAGGCCTTTGGCATTGTTCAGGTCGCCCATAGCGCCGTTGAAGTCGATGGCGATCGCGCTGCCGAGAAACGAACCGCCATTCTGGTTGTTCAGACTCGCCGTGTTGATGGTCAGGTTGTCGGTGGCGTTGATCAGCCCTTGGTCCTGGTTGTCGAGTTGCCCGTTTACCTGAAGGTCGAGATCCGCGAGACTGGTCATGGTGCCGCCGTTGTTGTTCAGGCTGCCTGCCTGCACGTCGACATAGGCTGCAGCAATCAGGCCTTTGATGTTGGTCAGCGCTTGTTGCACGCGCAGGGTCACTGCCTGATTGCCAAGTAGCTTGCCATTGCTGTTGTCGAGACTGTCAGCCGCCAGCGTAAAGGCCTGTGCGCTGGAAATCTCGCCGTTACGGTTATCGACCTGCTGGAGGTTTTTCAGCACCAGTAGTGGGGCATTGATCAGGCCACTTTGGTTATTCAGGACACCGTGGTTCAGGTCCAGGGTCAAGGACGTGTCGCTGGTGAGTTGCCCGCCATCGTGCTGATCGAGACTGCTGACGCTGGCCGTCAGGGTCTTGTTGCTGGCGATTTGACCGTTGCCGCTGTTATCGACTTTGCCGGCGTTGAGGCTCAGGCTGTCGAGGCTGGTCAGCTTGCCGCCCTGGTTGTTTACCCCCCCCGTGGCGGTGATGCTCAAGGCCTTGCCGGCGTTCACCAGCCCCGCCACGTTATCCAGCGTTTGCATGCGCAACGTCGCAGCGGTCAGCGTCGACAGTTCGCCATGACTGTTGTTCAAATGGCCGACGGTTGCACTGATATTGCCGGTGCTGGTGATCAGCCCTTTGCCATTGAGCACCTGATTGGCCGCCATGTTCAGCGCGCCACTGCTCAACACTCGACCGTTGTTCTGGTTGTCCAGGGTTCCAGCCGTGAGGTTTGCATTCTGCCCGGCACTCAAGGTGCCGCCCTGGTTGGTCAACGTCTGCGCGGTATTGACCGTCAGATTGCGGCTGGCCACCACGCTCTTGCCGGTGTTGTTGAGGTTGTGCGCCGTCAGATTCACATCGCCTTTGGCGTTGCGGCTGTTGTCGGCATTGACCCCGGCTTCGATGATGCCGTTGTTGGTCAACTCACCGCCGGCGCTCAGGGTGATGCTGTCGCGGGCGGCGAGGGTTTGCTGGTTGGTCAGGTTCCCCTGGGTTTGCACATTCAGGGCGGAGCCGGCATAGACCGGTCCTTGGCCGTCGAGGCTGGCGGCTTTGACGTTCACTGCGCCCGTGGCAGAAGTCTGCGCTAGGGTGAGATGCCCATTGGCATCGATCTGAATATCTCCGCCACTGGCGGCCAGGTTGCCGGCCAGTTTCACCCCGACGCCCTGCTCGGTGCCCACCAGTTTGATCGCCCCGGCGTACATGCCGCCGAGGGCCGAAGAGTCGATGGCCAGCCCCGGTTTGGCGCTGCCGTCATCGGCGCGGGCCGTGGCGTTGAGGCTGTCGGCGTTGACGTCGTTGCGACCGGCGATGAGGGTCAGGTTGCTCGCCTGAATCTCGGCGTTGATCTTCGCGCTGCGGGTGATGATTTCGAAGCGGTCGACGTTCGTGGCGTTGAGCCCGGCACCGTCGATGGCGATGCTGCCCTGATCGACCTGAAAACGATCCAAACGACCGCCGCCGTCGAGCACGGGTTTGCCGGTGGTCAATGTCACGCGCGGGGTGTTGATGAAGCCGCAACCGTTGCAGCTGATGCCGTACGGGTTGGCGACGATCACTCGCGCCGACTGCCCCGCCACTTCGGTGTAACCGCGCAGCTGGCTCGGACTGCCACCGACCACTTCGTTGAGGATGGTTTGCGCGGCGACCCGGTTGGTGAGGTTGGGGTTGCCGACGATGATGCCGCCCAATTGCGTCGTGCCAGTCTGCGCGGCGACGTTGTTGAGAATGACGCCCTGAGTGCCAACGTTGTAATCGTGAAACTGGTTATGCGACAGCCCAGTGCCGTTGGGCGTGGCGATGTTGACGATCGGCACCCCATTGCCGGCCTGACCGAGACTGGTGCCGGGCGTGGCCACCACAATCCCATCCGCCTGGGCCCACATCGGTTGCCAGAACATGACGTTGGCCAGCAGGAACGCCAATCCTCGCTTGGGCATACCCCAAAAGTGCTCACGGGTTTTCACGACCGCAGAAGGCTGGCGCGCGAGGAAAGCGTAGTGGCGAACGTCCATGTCGGTGATCTCGAAGAAACGTAATTAGATGAAGAAATCCAGGCGGAAATAGATCGGCGCTTCACGCTCGGTCAGGGTGTCCGGGCGTTCCAGGGAATGGGCAAACGTCACGCTGGCGGCCACATGTTGACCGCGAGCAAACAGCTCCACCGAGTTGCTGGACATGCGCCCGTGTTGATCGCCGTTGTAGCGATCACCACGAATCACGCCCTGGTCGTAACCGAGGCTGGTGCCGTACTCGGCAAACACCGGGCGCAGCCATTCCAGCGTCACCGGGCGGCTCCAGCGCAGGTCGTTGCGCCAGTAACCGCCGCTGTCGCCGGACAAGGATTGATCCTTGTAACCGCGGATTGAGGACTGCCCGCCGAGGCTGGTGCGCTGCGGGCTGAACAGCACGTCTTCGCTGCGTTGGCCGGTCATCAGGCTGGTGAAACTGAAGGACTCGCCCCACAGCTTGAACGGCTGCAAATAACTCGCGGTGGCGGTGTATTTGCGGTAACGCGCGTCCGGCTCGCCGGGGCCCGGGTGACCGTTACCCTGGGCATCGAACGCACCGATACCTTCCTGCATGCCGAGGTCAATGTTGACGAATGCACTGCCGACTCGCCGACCGTGATTGATGCCGAACTGCGCTTCGCTGAGGCGGTTGCTGCTCAGCTTGAGCTTGCTGTCTTCGATGAAATTGCTGGTGCGCAGGTACGAGAGCCCGGTGCTGAGGGAGGTCTTGCTCACGGCGTCGCGATGGATCACACGCTCGGCGCGCAACTGATGGTTTTGGCTGTCGCCGGTCTGCTTGAAGTTGAAGCCGTTAGCTTGAGCTTGCGAGCGGTACTCGCTTTGGCTGTAGGTGTAGCTGAAGTTCCACCAGCCCCAGGGCAGGTTGTAATAGAGCATCGCGTTGTTGGACGTGTGCTGGTGATCGGTCATCGCGTCGTGACCACCGCGCAGCATCAACTGATCGGCCAAGCCTAACGGGCTGTCCCAATCAAACGTCGTACCCCACTGCTGCTCGCCGGTGCTGCGCTGGCCATCGTTGCTGCGGGACAACCCGGCACGCCAGGGCTTTTGCGGGGTGTTCTTGACCAACACCTCGCTGCCTCCGACGTTCTTGCCCGGCGTCAACTCCATCTGCGCCTGATTCGACGGCAAGCGGTTCAACTGATCGACCAGTTGCTCGATCTCACGCAAATTGACCAGGTCACCGGTCTTGCCGGGAAAAGCCATGGCCAGCTCACGGTCCGACAGTTTGCTGTCTTGCGCACCCTTCAACCCTTCAAGCCGGCCCTCGACCACCAGTACCTTCAGATGCCCACCGGACAAATCCTGCTGCGGCAAGTAGGCACGACTGGTGACCAGGCCTTTTTCGATGTAGTGGTCGGTGATGACTTTCAGCAGTTCGTTGAGCTGAGTGACGCCCAGGCATTGGCCGATGTACGGCTTGAGCAGACGACTTTTTTCGCTCTCGGAGAGACTGTCGGCGCCTTTGAGTTCGATGTCCTTGATGGGGAAACAACGCGCGTCGGCCGGGGCCGTCGGTTGCGTTGGTTTGGCTTCCTTGCCGGGTAATTCCTTGAGTTCTTCGAGACGCCGACGCTGCTCTTCGAGCAGGCGATCCTGACGTTCGCGGATCAGATCGGTTTCACCGGGGGTGGGAGCGGCATACGCACTGTTTTGAGCACTGAGGCACAGCAGTGAGAGGCACGCCAAACGCCGGGGCCATGGCCATAACAAATGCATATTGGATCCATCGAAAAGCAATGATGGCAAAGTAGCACTACGGGGATGGCCAGCCAACGCCCTGAGCGAGCATTGTTGTTTTTCAAAAAAACAACATAAGCCACTGATATTTTTATTAATAAGAAACAAAACCAGCGGTTTAGGCGCCTCAGCTGAAGAGTTATTTCAGACGAACGGTATTAATATTGATTGGCTAACAGGCCCAGATGAACTATAAGCGAAGAGTTCTTCGCCAGAGAGCAGGCTACTAATGGGGCCCATTTTAAAGCGCTCAGCGAGGCTCATCATTGGCACGTTGCCATGTTCAAATGGCCGAGCGACCTCGCCAAACTAGGGGCCCAGAAAGCTCCGGCCAGTAGCGAATGGAGACCGTTTCTTAAAAACGAATTGGACACGTCCTGGGGAACGCAGCGCATCTGGCCAAACGGCTGAGGGGGGACGCTCGCTACACCCGCGGGCGGTAACAGAAGCTTATTGATGGTGGTTTATCGCTGATTGCACCTGAAAGGAGTGCTGAGTGTGAAGAATCTTTTTGAGAACCTGGCACTCGCTCCCGAGCTGAAAGACGGCGAGATCTGGTGCAGCACCTACCTGACAAGTCACGACGATGACTTGCTCCCGCTCGCTCGTGACCTGGCTAGCGCGTGCTCTGAAGAAACAAATCATCACGCCGTCGAAATAGAAGTGTGCTTTGCGCTTAAAAACATAGTGACCGAGCGCATTGAAAGCTTCCAATACGGCTGCAGTCAGCCGCCGATGATCGATGTCAATAACCGTCCATTGCTGGATGCATTACGCAAGGAGCTCGCCGAGATGGTGGCGATGCTCGATTCCATCGAGTATGTCGAGGAGTGAAAGAGCTCGTGCCCGACAGGTCACATCTTCACTGAGTTGAGCGTCAGGCCGACAATGGCGGCCCTGCTTTCAGGTTCACAACCACGCCGGCTCTATCAACCCTTTTAGCACTCGACCCGAGGCAGGTCAGCAGATTCAAGCTACTTGGGTTTATGCCGAACAATTTCTCCGGCTTTTACCTCGTCAGCGTTAGCCGCCAACCGGTCAGCCTCTTCATACAGTTTTTTATCTACCTGCAATGCACCGACAACATATTCGGCATCAGAGCGCTCGGCAACTGTTAGCACTTCACGGGTTGTCTGTTCGAGGCGGAGTGAGATTTTTTAGGCTTTGTATCAAAGCTGGCATCGGCTTGTTGAGCACCATAACAGCCTCGCACAGCGAACTATGTAAGGGCCCTTGCGATCTCGGTTGCATGTGATTGAAGTCGGGCTTCATCACTTTGAAATATTGTAATCATGCGATAAATGGCCTGAGCATCAGGCTCATTGCCGGCCGAGCTCAATCGTTCGGCAATTCGCATCAGTTCTACTGCAGACCATTTAAGGTCCGAGGCGATGCCCTGAAGGTCACGCGTCAGACCCTGCCTAGGTTTGCTGAGCTCCATAGAGTATTCCTGCAAATCCAAAAAAAGTTCAACTCTCTGCTGAGGAGGAGAGATGGCTGCATTCCTCAGCAAAGCCTTGGCGGTGCGTGGCCGACCAAGGCTTCTATTTTCTCACTGTCACCCTGATGGGATGAGAACGTGGCGCGAAATATAGCAGGTTGTGAAGTCGTGTTCGATTTGACCCAACGAATACTCAACGAATTACGAATGCAAACGGGTGGTCATGTGGAGTGTGATTCCGCAAAAAAAGGCTCTCACGGGCCTTTTTTGTACCGACAATAAGCCCCATGGCTCGCCCACCCAATGTCCTCGCCACTTACCGCAGCTGAGGCTGTTATTTATTCAGCGGTTTGTCGCGCAATATGCCGAGAATCACACCGAAAACATCCAGCCCCAACCCTGGCGCTTGACGGTGCCCAGGCCACGTCACGGTGAGCGATCACTTACGATTACTCACTGCGTGGTTCGTGCGTCAGCTCCACTCTACAAACTAGATCAGCGGGTTGTGAGTGTTATCGATCAGCGCCAACAGTCGCCCCTATCGGAGCAGTTTTTTCGAAAACTTAGGAACAGCAGCCATGAGCCAATACGCACCTAGCAAGTAGGGTCAGAGCACTAATGAAGTGCCCAGACCGGGCCTAACACCGCTGGCGTCATCGTCTACATCCTCGAACGCCGAATCCACCCACAGCACGGCTTCCGCGCCTGCCTGGGCATCCTGCGCCTGAGCAAACAGCACGGCGAAGCGCGGCTGGAAGCCGCGTGCCAGCGTGCGCTGGCACTGGGCGCATGCAGCTACAAAAGCCTCGAATCGATCCTGCGCCAAGGGTTGGAGCGCCTGCCACTGGCCCAGCAAAACCTGCCGCTACTGCCCGACGAGCACATCAACCTGCGTGGCCCGGGCTACTACCACTGACCTGAGAAAGGAGCTTCGAAATGCTACCGAATCCAACGCTCGACAAGCTACAAACCCTGCGCCTGCACGGCATGATCAAGTCGCTGGGCGAGCAACACGCAACGCCCGATATCCATGATGTGAGCTTCGATGAACGCCTCGGCCTGATGGTCGACCGCGAGGTGACCGAGCGCGAAGACGCCCGCATGACCACTCGCCTCAAAGCTGCGCGGTTGCGCCACAACGCCTGCCTGGAAGACATCGACTACCGCAGCCCGCGTGGCTTGGACAAGTCTTTGATCCTACAACTGGGCAGCGGCCAATGGCTGCGCGATGGCCTGAACCTGATCATCGGCGGGCCAACTGGCGTAGGCAAAACCTGGCTCGCCTGCGCGCTGGCCCACAAGGCCTGCCGCGACGGCTACAGCGTGCGTTACCTGCGCCTGCCGCGCTTGATGGAGGAGCTGGGCCTGGCTCATGGCGACGGCCGCTTCGCCAAACTGATGGCCGGCTATGCCAAGACCGACCTGCTGATCTTGGACGACTGGGGCCTGGCACCGTTTACCGCCGCGCAACGGCGCGACATGCTTGAGCTGCTGGACGACCGCTACGGCAAACGCTCGACGCTGGTCACCAGCCAGATGCCGGTGGACAAATGGCATGCGCTGATCGGCGATCCGACCTTGGGCGACGCGATCCTCGACCGGCTGGTGCATAACGCTTATCGGATCGAACTGAAGGGCGAATCGATGCGCAGACGCGCAACGAAATTGACGACGGCAGGGACTTCAGACTAACAATGCAAACCTGCGTCGCTGCGCTCCGACTGCCTGTCCGGATAAGCGTGGAACGAGTGTCCGGATGTTGGTGGGCTGAGTGTCCGGATGACGTGGAATCCGCAAACAACCTCCAAAATGCCGCGTCTCGATACTCCATTCCTTGATATGTGCAGGCGACACCGACGGCACCGATCAACCCATCCATGCGCTTCCCCAATTCAGCAGAGAAGGTTTTTTGAAAGCCCTCCATTGTCTGTCGTGATGGAGCAAAGCAGAAGATCAGATCTATTCTGTCTTGCTGCAGTAACTGCTTGGCCAACTCTGCAGCCATTTTAGTTTTACCGGCGCCAGGAGTGGCCTGGCAAAAAAAAATGAGGCTGCAGTGTGTAGTGCCGTAAAGCCAATGTTATGCAGTCGTGTTGCCATACCCTGAGAGAGGCTTTCATGCGGCTGAAATCGCGTTAAGCGTATTCTCAATTGCACGCAGATGACCGAGGAGCTTGGAGCTTCTGTCGCGAACCTCCAGATACACCGTTTCTAGACGGCTCTTCAACTGAGGAATTTCTTCAAGCAACTGCTTATAGCGCTCCGTCTCGCCCATGGATGAGAGCAGGTCAAGACGTGTTTCTTTCAGCATTGCTTGAAGTCGAGCCTCATCGTCAGGCGAAACCGTTTCAATTGAGGTCGACGAAGGAAGGGGGCTTTCCGCTTCCTTATCAATTGGAGTATCCACGGGGTCAACGAGCTTGGAGAAGCAGCGATCCACAAGCACGAGCTGTAGTCGTTGCGGCATCTCCAACAAGTGGAACACCTGTCCCCGCTTATGATGCGGCTCGGTCATCTCCGCCCAGCCAACTCGAACTAGCCTGCGAATCTGCTCATAAACATAAATTCGCACATCCGCGAGCTGGTAGCTCGTAGGAGGAAGCAGAGCCGCATACGCGTCCCGTAACTGACGGGTGGTGAAACCCATGGAAAATTGCTGGCAAAGCAGATCATGGAGCTGCCTGTCGAATTCGAATAAATCTTGTTTCATGGACGGCACCTCGATAATCCGCAACCAAAAATACGGATTATAGTCCGCAGCCGATTCATCCGCAAATTCAGGATAGTCCCTCCTCATTTATATTGAGGCGACTATGGGGAATCTGGCGAAAGATTTGGGGAGAAAGATCAGGCAAGCGAGGAAGGAAAAAGGTCTTTCACAAGACGTCTTAGCTCTGATCTGTCGCGTGGATCGAAGTTACATGGGTCGCATTGAACGGGGAGAAGTCAATATCACGATTGAAAAGCTCTACCAGATCGCCGAAAGCCTAGAGTGTTCCCCAGCAGAATTATTACCGTAGACAATTTTCTTAGTTCGGTGGCCATGGCTTAGGCCTCCTAGAGAATCCTACAGATAGCATTCAGTAGCTATGCTTGTAAATTTCTCGTTAACTTTCACATTACTTGATCGGGACAACAATTTTTATCTTCATTTTATTGAGAATTTCTCGAAGATAAGCAACTTCTTCATGTAATACATTGTTATTTCTCAACAGGCGCTCATAATCGTTGCGCAAAGCTTGAAAATCAAGCTCTGTCTTATGGTGGCTTGCTGAGAGATCGATGTATTTCTGCTTCCATGCTGCGGAGAGCTCCTGATAGGTACGCCGGCCCGAAGCTTTATTAGACTTTAATTGGAACGACTCCAAAAAGGCATCGACCATTTTGTTAACTTCTGATTGCTTCGGAGAAAAAATCGTTGTTTTGCCAATTCCGGCTCTACGACAAACTTCGTTCTTAGACAACTCCCCCCCATTATATGGGTACACCCCTGCACACTCAATCTCATGGGAAATCTGCAGCAGGATCAACTTAACTTTGTCCGCTGTAGCCTTAGTCTTGGACCGAACGATTACAGTAGAAAGTGCGATATCTTCATTCACATTCATTACTCCAAAGCCAAATTCAACTTATTATAGATCTCATTGTCACTCCACTTCTCACCTATATCTTGAAATTTTTTAAGCTCGCATTTTATTTGGCAAACCAAGCTTTCTATCAGAAGCAAATTGTTTTCACGTAGCGCGCGCCCACCTAACTGTATGAGGTACTCAATTACTCCATCTGTATCTCGCCGAGCAACCTTATCCTCGATCCTGTGAATACAGTTGGAATCACAAACACACGGGGCCAACTGTTTAAGAGGCTTAGTACAAATAACACCTGGTCGAATGACCCGAAAACCTTCACCATTCAAGCTTAACAGCGAAGCAAGTTCGTATGCACTTTCTGCAGTCCAATCATTACCTTCACGCTTTAAACTCTCTTCTTTACTTTTCACCGATGCCAAAATACCCGGCATAGCTCCACCGCCATAGCCCGCGTAGGGCCAAATACCCGGAGTATTATCCGACTCATGTAATGACTCGACGATATCTTGGCAGCGTAATACACGTAATTCTCTAGCAACCTTGGATATTTCATCCTGCAAGTTTTTATCGGTTAATATGTAAGTTAATGTCATATCAATATGTTTATGTCCAAATAACTGCATAAGGACGCGAGGACTGTCAGTAATAGCTATGGCCGCTATGCGAGCGATCGTTTTTCTAAAACGATGTGAGTGAATTGCTATACCTCCTGGTCTGCAGTTACTTCCTAATCGAATCGCCAGATAATTCATGGGAACATTCAACGAGGACAATTGCTGTCCGACAGGCCCCTTCCCGTGGGTAGAGTGCTTAATCCAGAGCCACGGGTGGTCTAGAGGTTGAACGAGAAGGCCTCTATTTACGGCAATAGACTCACAAATCTGACCTAAGCTTGCTTGCTGCACAATACAGTCAAGTAACAGTTGAGGTATTGGCCAATTTCGCTCTTCTCCAGAAAATACCTTACTCAACTTGTAGGTTTTTCCTTTTACAGAATAATTTCCCTCATCTGATTGCTCCACACAGTCTCTGAAAAGCGTAACGATCTCTTCATAACGCCCTCCCAATGCTAAAAACATGATCCAGCCGTGCGCAGCTTGTAAGGCACCTACTGCATTGTAGAAATTATCCAAAATTACAGGCGGCCAGGCAATTCTACTAAAATCAACACCACCTTCACCCTTTTTGAAATTCACAGGCCCAAGATAAAACCGATACCCATCTACAACGCTTGCATCGTTGTTTCTTTGCAAATAATGCATTGCTTTATCAGGAAACTCTGAAGACTTACAGCTTGATGCAAGCGTTGCTAACTCTGAAGCTAACCGAAGTATCACAGGACCTAGAGTTTCGATAAGCCATATTACCTTAGGCCCAATTTCACTCAACCAGTCATCGGGGAAAGGCTGATATGGATTTCTAATATATTCCTTTGATCTAATGTTCAATTCGCCGCGCGGATCGAGCGTCGGCTCAACAGTTGAAATACAGGGACCATCCACCCACAACCCCATATCGGATAATTTACGCAACCTATTTAATTCTGCGATATTACCAAGCGAGAGACTCTCCAAGTGACGGATATCCTGAACACTCAGAGCACTGACAAAACCATTATTCTCGCTGGAACCCTCCATTCGACGCTGAATCCCTAAAGAGATAATAGGGGGGATTGTTTTGTACAAAATTCCGGAGATTGTAGATGGATCAAGATATCCGTAACGGCGAATTTTCAGGGACGCTGGTGATGACCTTAATATAAGACCATAGCGAGATATCCAAAGCTCTGCCTCATTTAATAGTTGATACAACTTTGGGGATGGCTGATAATCGTACGGCAAATTACTAATTACTTTGTCACGTATTGCGATATTAGCGCAAGCTGGAGAAAGACGACGGCCTATCATCGCTTCAGGCGTACTCCAAACACCATATACATCACCATGTCCCATTAAACGCTGACACTCTATAACCTCTTCTGACTTAAAAGCCTGGATTTTCTCAACCTTGAATTTCGACAAGGCTTTCTTACTCAGATCTATATAATCCGAGCTTTGCCCCCTCTTATTATCACTTTTCAATCCCATGAAAACCACCTTTTACAAACCGGGTACTATGTGATCTCCAACCTCAATCAAATCTTTCCATTTTTTCCTAAGCTCAGCAGATTTCGCAGCACCAAAGCTTTCAAGCGCAGATTCAGCATTAAGTAATTCAACCTCGAAGTCAGAAACTAGCCACGCCTCCATAGGCAACATTTTTTTCATTCGAATAAGTTCCTCGGCCCGCATAGCTATACCATCAATAGATTCAGGCAGAATCCTCGCATTCTCTGGACAAATCAAACATCTTTGGGAAGAACATCTAAATTTCCCCTTCTCTTGAGTGTGAGAAGGCGGCGACTCTGGGTCTACACATGCAATACCAATCCGGCTTAACTTCAGACTTCGGTACTTATCTAAGCGCGCCTGCATCTCAGTAGTAACAACTCCATACCTGTTTAAGTGGGAAATTATCGTCAAATCTAATCGACCATTACGAAGTTCCGAAATCAGAGCTTCCTGAAACGTTCTTATTTGCTCGTCGCGCTCAAAATTTGTAACATTATTATCTAAATACTTCTGCGTAGTGGCGACCTGAGTATGTGCTAGGACCCTCATAACTTGTAGGATATTTCCACCTGTTTGCCGCCAAACATACAATGCGAACATATCTCGAAAGTCCGAAGCAGTTACAAACGGAACTGGCTCTTTTTCCATCAACCGAAGATCATTATTAATTCCCTCGATCAATAGGCACATATAGCTCTTGTACTCGCTCCCACTATAGATAATAAACGTGTAATCTTTTATCCAACGAATTCCACCATATTTATCAAGAAACAACCAAACACTTTTAACCCCGACCTCTAGTTTCTGTACAAGCTCATACTGCTCACCCAGGTCAGCATTTGGCGATAAAGCAAGTTCGTTTAATTTCTGTTTTTCTTCGGATAGCCTTTCGAGCAATTGCGAACGAATACCTTTATTCTTACGAAGAACCTCTCTTATAATATGACCCGCTGCAAATTTTGTTTTCCAAAGTCCAACAATCGGCACATCCTTGCCTCCCGAGCGCTGCTTTTGACCTATCAAAACAAATCGATTAGCATCCGATGGATGATCATACAACCAAAGTTCGGGATTAGTAGCATCCAACCCCATTAACACTGACAGATTAAAACCAGTTGTGGCCAAGCACATGTGAAATGCAGTATAAACATCCCATCGATTTATAAAATTATCATTCCAAAGCCGAGGAAAAAGCACACCTGTACGGTATCTGAATCCCTCCCTTGTAGAGCCGTTGATTAGATCGTTTACAGTAGGGACTTCAAGGCCGCTTCGCTGCTGAGCACCTCTTAACACAATGAGTTCATGTACTCGCCGTTCTTCGTCATCAGTCTTCGGGTCAAAACTTAACGACTGAACTGACTCCATAAGATCCCATCTCTTAGCCACGCTAAACCAGGCCTGCTTCAAGCCATGACGAATCAGTGAGATCTGTTCTTCGCTAGGAAGTCTTCGAGTTACCGCTTTCCCTTCTGGCGACTCCCAGTAAATCTTAGGACTTCCTAGCTTTTCCAAGGTTAGATTAACAACTCGCAGAAACCAGGTAAATGCATCTGGATTCATACCGGATCGAGAAGCATAATCGTAATGGATAATTGACAGATCGCGGACATCATCAAGACGCACCACATCTTCAGCGCTAACATTCTGAAGCAACTCAACAGCATCAAAAATTCTAAACCACGAACGGATAAAGCCTATCATCCCATGTATGCTATATTCGCTCAAACCGGTCAACGCTACCTTTATCTCATGAGCCAATTGAAGTATCAGATTTGGGCGCCCACTATAACTAGCAAATCGAGATTTATAAAATTTACCTTCAGCGAACGAGGATAGGTCAACAAACACGTGTCTAGAGGTGCTTTCCACCCAAAAACATAGCGGATTTTCATGCACCAAGAGATTTAATATTTTTTTTGCGCTGAAGTATATTGACCAGTTTCGGTGTGAAGCTTTTGATTTTCACGAATCATACAAGCCCCCTCCAAGGTCATAAAAGTTCTTCACTCCAACTTTCATGAAAGTTAATATTTATACCTATCCGATCAGACAACCACTGAAGATATAATATTGTTGTATCTTCATATTTGTGACGCAGTTGTGGTTGAATTTCAATTTTAATACATGTCTCTGCGGTCCGTAGTAAAGCTCGTCGAAGGTCTGCAAGAGAGTCGGACTCTATTGCTTTAGAAATGAGTTTTCTCTGCTGCTCCAGCCTAGTCCATAAAACAGTACATGCCCAATAATCTCTACACCTATGGGGAGTCCATCCCTTGGGTGGAGTAGCTCCACGCCAGAACTCATAGATTTTATCGGCTGTGTACCTCAATCCAGTTTTAGGATTTAGAAATAGGTGCACTGAATCATCTCGTTTTTTTCTTTGCTCTACGAGACTCTTCTCGGATGTGACGCTCATCAAAAGGGCCTCTTGACGAACAGATCTCCTATACTCCCTAATTCTTATTGCAAGTTTATAAGGGATTCTGATTGTACCTACCGGGCCAATTTTATCGCCATGGTCCCAGCCGTAATCTGGTCCTTTAGTACCATATTTTATATCAAGCACCACCACCTTCATTGAATCGTCAACAGAAGTATCGGGAATATGCCAATCTGATTCATCTAAAGGCAGAGTGTCAACGCGCCATGCGGCCGCCTCGCTAATTCGGATAGCGGTTTCCATCATTAGGTCGACTATCAAAACTTCAGTTCCTCCAACCAATGACCTCTGTTTCAACCGATCTCGCCACGCGATTAAAACGCTTTCCTCAGGAAGCACGATATGACGCTTACCGACTCTGGCATTAGCTACTCTAGCAATAGTATTCTCACTACTATCACTTTGATTATTAATGCGCTCACAAACCAATAGATTTGTTGTGCTCTCTACCTGCCTGCCTCCTTTATATGTAAGCCATTCAAGATATTCATAAGCAGTGTCCATCCGTACATTGACGGTCCTACTTGATAGCGGCTTACCTCCCAGTGACCATCTCCCCGAAATCATATCAGCACGGTAGCCATGGACAAGATCCGTATTGGTATCTAAATTTGAAGGCTCTAACGAATTTACAAAGCACCACTCAAGAAAATTTATAAGCCTATGTGCATAATTCTCAACAGACTTTAAGGCGGGAATGGTTCTTCTCTTTTTTTTTGATACATGTTGCGGCAACCAAATTCCGAGCGCTCGCTCTTGCAAATAAAGAGAGCCCGAACGATGCAGTCCCGGCCGAGCGTCAAAAATACACGGTATTAAGGAGACCTTTCCATAACCAGCTTCTTTTAGGAACTCTGGGGCAGTTTTGACCACTTCGAAAGGGTATGCCATACGTAGTCCCCAGCGCAGACTGAGCCTGAAAACCAAAGCCTAGCCCACGAACAAGAATCCGTAAAATAGCATTTGGTTCTCACGGATATGATGATCATCCACGATCAGCACTTTATTCATGGGCAAGTCCAATTTTCGCTGTTCGAATTTTTAGAGCCCGCACAATAGCCTAGTCGTTTCACCCATGGCACGCCGCCCCTCCCGGTCACCCACACCGAGAGACATTCCCTACAAACAATCAGGAATATTCTTACAAGAAAACTTCGAGACCAGCACACCGGAAATTTTATTTTCTTTTTGATACCCCACTTATCAACAATTTTTTTGTATCAATTTAAATAAAACAATAAATCGATATCTATGATCCGACGTGCATCTACAGTTGAGCTACCCTTCACGAGCACCTGCATTTCAGGGCCGACGCGACGCCTTGAAACCAACACACACAAAACCTTACAGCAAAACACCTCAACAACTTAACCAGAACAAAACAGATATAGGATAACTATAAATTCACAGCTAATATAAAAACTGAAACACCAAACCACCACCCCATTAACCAACAGAGAACAGACAAACCCATATGAGTAAAAGATATGATAAAACTCAAACAAAGAATCACCAACCCCATGACAGTTATCGCCATATTCGCAACACTGTCTGAAACATCGGCAGCCGTCTCCCTGCCTTTCCTCGACAACGAGGAAAGAGAACTCTATATCTGGTTCTTGATCAGCTTTCCGTTTTATTTGCTTCTTCTGTTCTTCGCCACTCTCAACTTCAATTATCGATCGTCTATGCGCCATCCGATTTTGAGAAGGGAAAGCATTTCATCAAAGTCATGGACAATGCCGAGCGTCCGGATGTTGCTCAAGGCACGCCTGGCGAGAACGGCGGACGGGAAAACCTCTCGGTCCAGCACCACATCGAGTTGCCCGAGCGATTGAAAGACCTGCACATCATTGATGCGCGATCGATGAACAGAAAAATCGAATTCCGCGAGCTTCTGGAAAGGATTCGGTTACCCAAGGGAGATTCGATGCAAGTTGTCGTGTTTCTCACCAGTACCGGATCAGAGAATTTACTGAAAGAAAGCGCGATCCCGTTTTTCAGACACGCAAAGAAACGCAGCGGCGCACCATTTTGCATTGCTTACAATGTGAGTTCATACGACGTAACGATCATTGATCAACTCGCCAGGCTGACACACGGCGGTCAGTAGCGTTTTACGATCAACAGGAGAGCAGCAGGCAGGAGTGGCGTTTACAAAACAAGAAGAAAGATGAATCGCAATGTCAGAAAAAAACCCTCTATTTCCAAATTTGTGGCCTTGTCGAAAACAAGGCCACAAATTCCATCAGGGTGTCAGAAACTTAGAAAAGCTTCCGGCCCTTGTTCGCCGCAATACGCATGCGCAGAGCGTTCAGCTTGATGAAGCCGGCCGCATCCGCCTGGTTGTAGGCGCCGCCATCTTCTTCAAATGTCGCAATGTTGGCGTCGAACAACGATTCGTCGGACTTGCGGCCAGTGACGATCACGTTGCCCTTGTACAGCTTCAGGCGCACGACGCCGTTCACGTGAGCCTGGGAAGCATCGATCATCTGTTGCAGCATCAGACGCTCAGGACTCCACCAGTAACCGGTGTAGATCAGGCTGGCGTACTTAGGCATCAACTCGTCTTTGAGGTGAGCCACTTCGCGGTCCAGGGTGATCGATTCGATCGCACGGTGAGCGCGCAGCATGATGGTGCCGCCTGGGGTTTCGTAGCAACCACGGGACTTCATGCCCACGTAACGGTTCTCGACGATGTCGAGGCGGCCGATGCCGTGTTCGCCACCGATACGGTTCAGGGTCGCCAGTACGGTGGCCGGGGTCATTTCGACGCCGTCCAGTGCAACGATGTCGCCGTTGCGGTAGGTCAGTTCCAGGTACTGGGCCTTGTCCGGGGCCTTCTCCGGGGAGACGGTCCAGCGCCACATGTCTTCTTCGTGCTCGGTCCAGGTGTCTTCCAGCACGCCGCCTTCATAGGAGATGTGCAGCAGGTTGGCATCCATCGAGTACGGGGATTTTTTCTTGCCGTGACGCTCGATCGGGATGTTGTGCTTTTCAGCGTAATCCATCAGCTTTTCACGGGACAGCAGGTCCCATTCGCGCCACGGTGCGATCACTTTCACACCTGGCTTCAAGGCGTAGGCGCCCAGTTCGAAACGAACCTGGTCGTTGCCTTTGCCGGTGGCGCCGTGGGAAATGGCGTCAGCGCCGGTTTCGTTGGCGATTTCGATCAGGCGCTTGGCGATCAACGGGCGAGCGATGGAAGTACCCAGCAGGTACTCGCCTTCGTAAACGGTGTTGGCGCGGAACATCGGGAAAACGAAATCGCGCACGAATTCTTCGCGCAGATCGTCGATGTAGATCTCTTTCACGCCCATGGCCTGAGCCTTGGCACGTGCAGGTTCGACCTCTTCGCCCTGACCCAGGTCAGCGGTGAAGGTCACGACTTCACAGTTATAAGTATCCTGCAGCCACTTGAGGATCACCGAAGTGTCCAGGCCGCCGGAATACGCCAGAACGACCTTGTTTACGTCCGCCATGCCATCACTCCACGGGGTTCTACGGAAAGCCGGGAAGTCTACCGCTCATACGGAATAATTTACAGTGGCGCGACAGCTTATGACGACGAAGCGACAGATTATGTCGAACGCGCGACGATGACCGAGGAGTCAGGAAGTCTTCGCCGTGCTCGCAGATGCCGTTGATTGAGGCGCCGGCTGCTCGGTGGGCGCGACCCGTGCGAGGTGCACGTTGACCCGACGGTTCTTCGCCCGATTGGCCGCATTGGTGTTGGGCGCCAACGGATAGCGCTCGCCATGGAAGCGCACGGTAATCTGCGATTCCTGCACACCGTTGGCCTTGAAGAACTCCATGACCGCCAGGGCCCGACGCCGCGACAGGTCTCGATTGGTCAGGCGGTTGCCGCTGTTGTCGGAGTGGCCGTCGAGCTCGATGTGATTGACCGTCGGGTCGGCCTTCATGAACTCCAGCATCACCTGCAACTGAGCCTTGGCCTGCGCGTCGAGATCCAGGCCATCGCCGGGAAAGCCGATCTGCGTTTGTTTGACCTGCTCGAAATTCTTCGGCAGCAGTTTCGCCACGCAGCCCTGATATTCGTTAAATGCCTTGCTGAACTTGACCGGCAACAGCCGCACTTCCGAGACCCGGCCATCACCGGAATAATGTCGGACCACCGGACTGCGCCCATCCATCAGGCCACTGATCAAGCGTCCGGCCTGAACCTGTGAGCTGTTGAACAGCACATTGCCGCTGCCGATCTGCACGGAACCGAGATTGATGTCGCCACGCCCCGGCTGCCAGGGTGCAGCGGCCGCCAACAAGGTCGCCGAGCCGCCGCCGACCATCGAGTTGTAGGCTTTCAGACGAAACGTCGCCTGCTCGCCAGCGCGACGCACGAACTCACCCGAACCGAAATCGGTAATGGGTTGAGTCAGGCGACACTCGAACTTGTCCCCTTCGACCGTCCACTCGATGCTCTCCAGACGGGTCTGGAAAGTGAGCGCCATTGCAGGAAGGCTGGCAAACACACTGAGCAAGGCTAAATAACGCTGGCGCACGGGAGGCTCCACTGGCTTCTACAACAAAAAGACCGACACACACATATTTACGGCGTACCTGTTGGATATCGGAAGCTTCCCGCAAAACTTGATAGCGAGTGCCTGAGAGAGTCTTTTCCGGTAGCATTCCCCTGAGTTTGACCCGCCTGGAATCCCCTCATGTCCGACCGCCTGACCCTGCTGCGTCCCGACGACTGGCACATTCATCTTCGCGATGGTGCCGTGTTGACCAATACCGTTGCGGATGTCGCGCGCACCTTTGGTCGCGCCATCATCATGCCCAACCTGGTACCTCCGGTGCGCAACGCCGCTGAAGCCGACGGCTATCGCCAGCGGATTCTCGCTGCACGTCCGGCCGGCAGCCGTTTCGAACCGTTGATGGTGCTTTACCTGACCGACCGCACCCAGCCCGAAGAAATTCGTGAAGCCAAGGCCCGCGGTTTCGTGCATGCCGCCAAGTTGTACCCGGCCGGCGCGACCACCAACTCGGACTCTGGCGTCACCAGCATCGACAAGATTTTCCCTGCACTCGAGGCCATGGCCGAAGTCGGGATGCCTTTGTTGGTTCACGGTGAAGTCACCCGTGGCGATGTCGACGTGTTCGACCGCGAAAAACGCTTCATCGATGAGCACATGCGTCGTGTGGTCGAGCGTTTCCCGACACTCAAAGTGGTGTTCGAACACATCACCACCGCCGACGCCGTGCAGTTCGTCAACGAGGCTTCCGCCAACGTTGGCGCGACCATCACCGCGCATCACCTCTTGTATAACCGCAACCACATGTTGGTCGGCGGAATTCGGCCGCATTTCTACTGCTTGCCGATTCTCAAGCGCAATACCCACCAGGAAGCCCTGCTCGACGCCGCCACCAGCGGCAGCGACAAGTTCTTCCTGGGCACCGACTCGGCGCCACACGCCCAGCACGCCAAGGAAGCCGCTTGCGGTTGTGCCGGTTGCTACACCGCTTATGCGGCGATCGAGATGTACGCCGAAGCGTTCGAACAGCGCAATGCGCTGGACAAGCTCGAAGCCTTCGCCAGCCTTAACGGCCCGCGCTTCTATGGCCTGCCGGTGAACACCGATCGCATCACCCTGGTCCGCGACGAGTGGACCGCCCCAACCAGCCTGCCATTTGGCGAGCTGACCGTTATCCCGCTGCGCGCCGGTGAAAAACTGCGCTGGCGCCTGCTGGAGGAACACGCGTGAGTGAAGACCATTTCGACGACGAACAGGACGGTCAAGGCGGCGGAGGTGGTCCACGCCACCCGATGGCAGCTCGATTCCGTGGATACCTGCCAGTCGTTGTCGATGTTGAAACCGGTGGTTTCAACTCTGCCACTGACGCCTTGCTGGAAATAGCCGCGACCACGATTGCCATGGATGAGAAGGGTTTTGTCTACCCGGATCACACCTACTTCTTCCGCGTCGAACCTTTTGAAGGCGCCAACATCGAAGCGGCCGCCCTGGAGTTCACCGGGATCAAACTCGATCACCCGTTGCGCATGGCCGTGAGTGAAGAAGCGGCGCTGACCGATATCTTCCGTGGCATCCGCAAGGCACTGAAAGCCAACGGCTGCAAGCGGGCGATCCTGGTCGGGCACAACAGCAGTTTCGATCTGGGCTTCCTGAACGCTGCGGTTGCGCGTCTGGACATGAAGCGCAACCCGTTCCATCCATTCTCCAGCTTCGACACGGCAACCCTCGCCGGTCTGGCCTACGGTCAAACCGTGCTGGCGAAAGCCTGCCAGGCGGCCGACATCGATTTCGACGGTCGCGAGGCCCACTCGGCTCGCTACGACACCGAGAAGACGGCTGAGCTGTTCTGCGGCATCGTCAATCGCTGGAAGCAAATGGGCGGCTGGGAAGACTACAACGACTGATCGGCTTTTCGTAGGAACCAGCTTGCTGGCGATTCAGCCACCGCGTTTTGTCTGATTGCCGAGGTGCCTGGATCGCCAGCAAGCCGGCTCCTACAGGAATCACCGTTTCTTCCGCCCATAAAAAAACCGGCCTCAATGGCCGGTTTTTTTATGCCTCGAACGCGCCTTACAGGGCAGCAGCGTTCTCGGTCAGGTAAGCCGCGACACCTTCGGTCGAAGCGGTCATGCCTTTGTCGCCTTTCTTCCAGTTGGCAGGGCAGACTTCGCCGTGCTCTTCGTGGAATTGCAGAGCGTCAACCAGACGGATCAGCTCTTCCATGTTACGGCCCAGCGGCAGGTCGTTGATGATCTGCGAGCGGACAACGCCTTTGTCGTCGATCAGGAACGCGCCACGGAAAGCCACGCCGCCTTCGGACTCAACGTCGTAGGCCTTGGCAATTTCGTGCTTCATGTCGGCAGCCATGGTGTAGCGAACCTGGCCGATACCGCCATTGTTCACCGGGGTGTTGCGCCATGCGTTGTGAGTGAAGTGCGAGTCGATCGAAACGGCGATCACTTCAACGTTGCGTGCCTTGAAGTCGGACATACGGTTGTCCAGAGCGATCAGCTCGGATGGGCAAACGAAGGTGAAGTCCAGTGGGTAGAAGAACACCAGGCCGTATTTGCCTTTGATGGCCGACGACAGGGTGAAGCTGTCGACGATTTCGCCATTGCCGAGTACGGCCGGTACGGTGAAGTCAGGGGCTTGCTTGCCTACGAGTACGCTCATTGAATATCTCCTGGTGTAAAAACGTGAAGTTCCGGGTTGATGCCAGCCTGCCACCCTCAGGCGACAGCCCTGTGACACCCACCCGCTTCATAAGGACCGGCCATCATACACTGCGTTTTTGAGCTGTCCTCAACGGTTTTTCGCCAACACCTCAAATTGCCGTCTTCCACGCTTACTGGCAGATTGCCCTGGAGAAAACCGTTCGTCAGCCATGCACATTTATAACGCAAAGCTTTCAGAAACCACTTTGACAATCATTCTCGTTAACATTAAGATCCATCGCAACTGAGTCACCACCAGCGACGGTTCTTAGCTTATGTATGTCTGCCTCTGCACTGGCGTCACCGACGGACAAATCCGCGAAGCAATCTATGAAGGATGCTGCAGCTACAAGGAAGTCCGCCAGGCTACCGGCGTAGCCAGCCAATGCGGCAAATGCGCCTGCCTTGCCAAGGAAGTGGTGCGTGAAACCCTGACCAAGTTGCAAACGGCTCAGGCTGCAATTCCTTTCCCTGTAGAATTTACTGCCGCGTAAATACCCTATTCCAAAGAACCGGACTTCATGTCCGGTTTTTTTATACCTGAAAATCAACTAGTTACGCGCTAGACGCGGAACACAAACATTCTTATTCCGATTAATTTTCATTTAAGTTTCAATAACTTAGGTTTGACACTCTTAATTGTGCAGCTCAAACTCTGCTCTATAGACAGCTAATACAGGGCAGGACCCCATTATGAAAGGCGACATTACAGTCATCCAGCATCTCAACAAGATCCTTGCCAATGAACTGGTCGCGATCAATCAGTATTTTCTGCATGCGCGCATGTATGAAGATTGGGGTCTGAACAAGCTGGGCAAGCATGAATACCACGAGTCCATCGACGAGATGAAACACGCGGACAAGCTGATCAAGCGCATCCTGTTCCTGGAAGGCCTGCCGAATGTGCAGGACCTGGGCAAGCTGCAGATCGGCGAGCACACCCAGGAAATGCTGGAATGCGACCTGCGCATCGAACGTACCGGCCACGCGGACCTCAAAGTCGCGATTGCTCATTGCGAGACTGTTGGCGATTTCGGTAGCCGTGAACTGCTCGAAGACATTCTCGAATCCGAAGAAGAACATATCGACTGGCTGGAAACCCAACTGGGCCTGATCGATAAAGTCGGTCTTGAGAACTATCTGCAATCGCAGATGGGCGAAGAGTAATTAGCGCCCGCTAATCTTGAGGCAATAAAAAGCCCCGCTCTCTTTTAGAGAAGCGGGGCTTTTTCATGCCCGAGATCCGGGTGGCACTTCACTCCTGCAGGAGCCGGCTTGCTGGCGATCCAGACACCGCGGTCAATCGGACTAACCGCGTGTTCGTTGATCGCCAGCAAGCCGGCTCCTGCAAGGAATCAGGCTTCGGACTTGTTGGCAGCAGCCGCTTCAACAGCCGCTTTGATCGTGGCCTGCAACGAACCGTCTGCAGCCATCTCGGTCATGATGTCGCTACCGCCGACCAGCTCACCACCCACCCACAGTTGCGGGAAGGTTGGCCAGTTGGCGTATTTTGGCAGGTTGGCGCGGATTTCCGGGTTCTGCAGGATGTCCACGTACGCAAACTTTTCACCACATGCCATCACGGCCTGCGCGGCTTTCGCGGAGAAGCCACACTGCGGGGCATTCGGCGAACCTTTCATGTAAAGCAGAATGGTGTTGTTAGCAATCTGCTCTTTAATCGTTTCGATGATATCCATGGAGCACCTCGGCTGAACTTTCCGACTCAGGGGTCGGCACGGTGGCGCATTGTAACGGAAACCCGAGCGCCATGCTCGGTCTCCCCGACAGACTCAATCAAGCCGCCGCCACGATCACTGGAACACCGTTCAACGCCGCATTCCCCGACAACTCGTCGAGCTGACACTCGTCGGTCAGGTCATTGGCGCTGGAACCCGGCTGGCCGCTGGCAATCGTCATCTGCACGCCGGGTCGCGCATGGCCCCAACCGTGCGGCAGGCTGACCACGCCTTTCATCATGTCCAGACTGCCCTGCACTTCCACTTCGATCATGCCGACCCGGGAACTGACTCGCACCCGCTGCCCGTCGCTGAGACCGCGACTGGCAAGATCGTCCGGATGCATCAGCAATTGATGACGCGGCTTGCCCTTCACCAGTCGATGATAGTTGTGCATCCACGAGTTGTTGCTGCGTACGTGACGGCGGCCAATCATCAGCAATTCATCGGTGGCCGGCGCTTGCAGCGCGGCGAAGCGAGCCAGGTCGGCAAGAATGACCGCAGGGGCTGCCTGGATGCGCTGGTCAGCGGTTTTAAGGCGCGGAGCCAGGTTGGATTTCAACGCACCAAGATCAACTCCATGCGGATGATCGAACAACGTCGCCAGCGACAGCTGGTGCTCCGAGGCATCGCCATACAGCCCCATCCGCAAACCACGATCAATCATCTGTGCGGGTGGGATCGTCGGCATGAGTTCTTTGCCGGTCTTCGCGGCAAAGGCCTTGGCCAGCCCGACGAAAATCTCCCAGTCGTGCAGCGCGCCTTCCGGTTTGGCCAGGATCGCGCGGTTGAACCGGGTGACGTTACGCACCGCGAACATGTTGAAGGTGGTGTCGTAGTGATCGTTTTCCAGGGCCGATGTCGATGGCAGGATCAGGTCGGCATAGCGTGTGGTTTCGTTGATGTACAAGTCGACACTGACCATGAACTCCAACCCGTCCAGCGCCTGTTCAAGCTGCCGGCCATTGGGCGTCGACAGCACCGGATTGCCGGCTACGGTGATCAGCGCGCGGACCTGCCCCTCCCCTTCGGTGAGCATCTCTTCGGCCAGCGTCGACACAGGCAATTCGCCGCCGTATTCCGGACGTCCGGACACACGACTCTGCCACAGGTTGAAATGCCCGCCCGAGGTGGACGCTACCAGGTCCACCGCCGGCTCGGTGCACAACGCGCCGCCCACTCGGTCGAGGTTGCCGGTGACCAGATTGATCAACTGCACCACCCAATGGCACAACGTGCCGAACGCCTGGGTCGAGACCCCCATGCGGCCATAGCAGACCGCTGTCGGGGCCGCCGCGAAGTCCCGCGCCAGTTGGCGAATCTGCTCGGCCGGCACAGCACATAGCGGGCTCATGGCCTCAGCAGTGAAACTTGCGACGGCTTCACGCACCTCTTCCAGACCGTCCACCGGCAAATGGCTTTCGCGGGTCAGGCCTTCGGCGAACAAGGTATTGAGCAGCCCGAACAACAATGCCGCATCGCCACCGGGACGCACGAACAGATGTTGATCGGCGATTGCCGCCGTTTCGCTGCGGCGCGGGTCGACCACCACCACTTTGCCGCCCCGGGCCTGAATCGCCTTCAGACGCTTTTCCACATCCGGCACGGTCATGATGCTGCCATTGGAGGCCAGCGGATTACCGCCCAGGATCAACATGAAATCGGTGTGATCGATGTCCGGAATGGGCAACAGCAAACCGTGGCCATACATCAAATGACTGGTCAGGTGATGGGGCAACTGATCGACCGACGTCGCAGAAAACCGGTTGCGGGTTTTCAGCAGGCCGAGGAAGTAATTGCTGTGGGTCATCAGCCCGTAGTTGTGCACGCTGGGGTTGCCTTGATAAACCGCGACCGCGTTCTGCCCGTGCCGTGCCTGAATCCCGGCCAGGCGTTCAGCGACCAGGTTGAAGGCGTCATCCCATTCGATAGGCTGCCATTCACTGCCGACCCGCAGCATCGGCTGACGCAGACGGTCCGGGTCGTTTTGTATGTCTTGCAGGGCGACAGCCTTGGGGCAGATGTGCCCGCGACTGAACGTATCCTGGGCATCGCCCTTGATCGAGGTGATCTGCACATCGCCATCGACCTCGGTGGTCTCGATGGTCAGGCCGCAGATGGCTTCACACAGGTGGCAGGCACGGTGATGGAGAGTCTTGGTCATGGCCAGTCTCTGTTTTGTTCTGGGCGGGCAATATCGGCCGCGGGATCAAAACTATGGCCTGCGCTCCGCCGCTGCGCCAGCGACGTTCGTCTTGTGAATCGGCGACCATCAGGCCAGCCGATGGCCGCTCCGGATCAGTTTGCCGGCAGCCTTGGCGGCGCCTGCAACTGGATCTCCTGAACGGTTTCGATCTGCTCGTGGGCGACATGCACCCCGGTCAGTTCGCCGATCAGTCGCCAGTGCTCGTCGAGACCTGCGCTGATGGTCGCCATGCGATCGATCATTCGCCGGCCAGCAGCCTTGGTCACCTCGTCGTTGCTTCGCAAAAGCTCGAAGGACATCGAGGTCATGGAAGCTGTGAGATGCGTCAGTGAGCGGGCCGTGAGGCCGAGCAGTTCCATGAGTTGCTGTTCTTTCGATTCCATTCCGAAGGCTTCCTGCGTCATTCGTGACTTAGTTATAACCCAGCACATTGCATTAGCAAGTGTTTCAGACGAGGCACATTGCCATCCGATATCCGGAATACCGCGCCAGAAACCGACCACCCGTAAACCCTGCCCGCCCCGCTTGATTGCAAAGCCCCGCGAGCCCAGTGTACAAATGACGGGCTGCTGTCAGGAAACCGGCTTCAAATGCGCTACTGCGATCACCCCGTAGCCCCTCTGAAATCCCCTAAACACCGTAGCCTATTGGAAAAACGCGACATTTAATGTCAAGATCGCGCCTTCCCTATTTCGTCGCCCCGTGCGGCTTACGCCGCAGGTCTCGCCCGTTTTTCGATTAAACAAGGCTTTGAGTATCTGCGGTCTGTTGCAAAAAGGTAGTCAATGATGAGCGCAAGGCACTTTCTCTCCCTGATGGATTGCACGCCCGAAGAGCTGGTCAGCGTGATCCGTCGAGGCGTTGAGCTCAAAGACCTGCGTAACCGCGGCGTACTGTTCGAGCCTCTGAAAAACCGCGTACTCGGGATGATTTTCGAGAAGTCCTCGACCCGCACCCGTATCTCGTTCGAGGCCGGCATGATCCAGCTCGGCGGCCAGGCCATCTTCCTGTCGCCGCGCGACACCCAACTGGGCCGTGGCGAGCCGATCGGCGACGCCGCCATCGTCATGTCGAGCATGCTCGATGCGGTGATGATCCGTACGTTTTCCCACAGCACACTGACCGAGTTCGCCGCCAATTCGCGCGTCCCGCTGATCAACGGCCTGTCCGACGACCTGCACCCGTGCCAGTTGCTGGCGGACATGCAGACCTTCCTCGAACACCGTGGCTCGATCCAGGGCAAAACCGTGGCCTGGATCGGTGATGGCAACAACATGTGCAACAGCTATATAGAAGCGGCGATCCAGTTCGACTTCCAGCTGCGCATCGCGTGCCCTGAGGGCTATGAACCCAACCCCGAATTCGTGGCCAAGGCCGGCGACCGGGTGACCATCGTTCGCGATCCGAAGGATGCCGTGCGTGGCGCGCACCTGGTGAGCACCGACGTCTGGACCTCCATGGGCCAGGAAGAAGAAACCGCCAAGCGCCTGAAGCTGTTCTCACCGTTCCAGGTCAATCGCGCGCTGCTGGATCTGGCCGCCGAGGACGTGCTGTTCATGCACTGCCTGCCCGCCCACCGTGGCGAGGAGATCAGCCTGGACCTGCTCGATGACCCGCGCTCCGTCGCCTGGGATCAAGCGGAAAATCGCCTCCACGCACAAAAGGCCCTGCTCGAGTTTCTCGTCGAGCCGGCGTATCACCACGCATGAGCCAGCCACTACTGCTAAACCTGCGCGACCTCGCCTGCGGTTATCAGGACCAGCGCGTTGTGCAGAACCTCAACCTGCATTTGAATGCCGGCGACATCGGTTGCCTGCTTGGCTCTTCAGGCTGCGGAAAAACCACGACTCTGCGGGCGATTGCCGGGTTCGAACCGGTGCACGAAGGTGAAATCACACTGGCAGGCGAAACAATCTCCAGCGCCGGGTTCACCCTCGCGCCGGAGAAACGCAGGATCGGCATGGTGTTTCAGGATTACGCCCTGTTTCCACATCTGAGTGTGGCCGAGAACATCGGGTTCGGGATCCGCAAGCATCCGCAAAAGGACCGCGTGACCGAAGAGCTGCTGGAACTGGTCAACCTGAAAAACCTCGGCAAACGCTTTCCGCACGAGCTTTCGGGTGGACAGCAGCAGCGTGTCGCGTTGGCCCGCGCCTTGGCGCCGGAGCCGCAATTGCTGCTGCTCGACGAACCGTTTTCCAACCTTGACGGCGAGCTGCGACGCAAGCTCAGCCATGAGGTGCGCGACATCCTCAAGGCCCGTGGCACCAGCGCGATTCTGGTGACACACGACCAGGAAGAAGCCTTTGCAGTCAGCGATCATGTGGGGGTTTTCAAGGAAGGTCGCCTGGAACAGTGGGATACGCCCTACAACCTGTATCACGAACCGCTGACGCCATATGTAGCCAGTTTCATTGGTCAGGGTTACTTCATTCGCGGTCAGTTGAGCAGCCCGGAATCGGTGCAGACCGAGCTGGGTCAATTGCGCGGCAATCGTGCCTACACGTGGCCGGTTGGCGGTGCGGTGGATGTGCTGCTGCGCCCGGACGATATCGTTTATGCGCCGGACAGCGATTTGAAGGCGCGGATTGTCGGCAAGTCGTTCCAGGGAGCATCGACGTTGTATCGGTTGCAGTTGCCGACCGGTTCGCAGCTTGAGTCGATCTTCCCGAGCCATGCGGATCATCCGATCGGTGCGCAAGTTGGCATTCGGGTATCAGCTGAACATCTGGTGTTGTTCCAGGCGTCCGGCAGCATGGCAGCACAGATTCTGGCGGTGGACTCCGGTGTCCGTCGCTTCAGCACTGCCAGCTAATACACGCGGACCAAATGTGGGAGCGGGCTTGCTTGTGAAAGCGGTGTGTCAGTCAATCATGATGTCGACTGACACACCGCTTTCACAAGCAAGCCCGCTCCCACGATGGTTTTGAGTCAGCCCACGATCAGCGTTCCACTCGCCACCAGCGTCGCATTCCCGCCGATCTTCACCCGGTCCCCTTCCAGTCGGCAGAACAACTCCCCGCCGCGTTTCGAACACTGATACGCCGTCAGATCCGACTTGCCCAAACGTTTCGACCAGTACGGAATCAGGCTGCAATGGGTCGATCCAGTCACCGGATCTTCGTTGATACCAATCGCCGGCGCGAAGTACCGTGACACAAAATCATGCTTGCCGCCCTTGGCGGTGACGATGGCGCCCGGCCAAGGCAGTTTGGCCAACGCGACCATGTCGGGCTGACAATCGAGCACGGCCTGCTCCGATTCCAGTACCACAAACAATTCATTTGAACCGAGCACATCGACCACTTCGACGCCCAAGGCGCGCTCGACATCCAGTGTCACGCCGACTTCAGCCGGTACGATTGCGGGAAAATCCAGCCAAAGCCGCTCACCTTCGCGACTCACGCTCAGCTGACCGGATTTGCAGATGAAGTCCAAGCGCTCGACCGGCTCTTGATAGATTTCAAACAAAACGTACGCGCTGGCCAAGGTGGCATGCCCACACAAAGGCACTTCGGTCGTCGGGGTAAACCAGCGAATGTGCCAGCCCTGCCCCTCACGCACCACGAAGGCGGTTTCGGCAAGGTTATGCTCGGCGGCGATCTTCTGCATCAACTCGTCGGCGAGCCAGGCATCGAGCCGATAGACCATCGCCGGGTTACCACTGAACGGCCGATCACTGAACGCATCGACCTGATGAAACTCAAGCTGCATAACCTTCTCCCTGATTCAGGCGCGGCCGATATCGGCGAACTTGGCCTGTGTGTGTTCGGCCAGTACTGCGGGCGCCAGTTCCACTTCAAGACCGCGCCGACCGGCACTGACGAAAATGCTGGCGAAGGGCTGGGCCGAATTGTCGATAAAAGTGCGCAAGCGCTTTTTCTGCCCCAGCGGGCTGATACCACCCAACAGATAACCCGTCGAACGTTGCGCCGCGGCCGGGTCGGCCATTTCGACTTTTTTCACCCCGGCCGCATGCGCCAGGCCCTTCAAGTCGAGACTTCCGACGACCGGCACCACGGCCACCAGCAATTCCCCTTTCTCGCTGGCCGCCAGCAATGTCTTGAATACCTGTGCCGGGTCCAGGCCCAGTTTCTCCGCGGCCTCCAGCCCATAGGACGCTGCCTTCGGGTCATGTTCGTAACTGTGCACGCGATGTTCGGCACGAACTTTTTTCAACAAATCCAATGCGGGGGTCATGACAGCTCCAGACTGGGCGGCAGAGAAAAAATACTGCGCTGGATTCTAGGTCATTGCTCCACAAAAGGCTCTATCACGGCAGTGTTTCCACAGCTTGGCGCAGGTTTTTACCGTTCGTCAGAGATCGTCTCGTCGCCTAAACAAAACGATCATTCATGTGACTAATAGTTTCAATGTGACTGGTAGTTCACTTTCGACCTTTGACAGCAGTGTTTCTTGTCTATATTTTTTCGAATCTGAATACCGTACAACGTGACAACGCAGTAACCAGCAGTAAGCCGGGAACAGGATGGGGATCCTGCCTCGGTGAAAATCGCGCTTTGGCCATGACGAAAAAAGCGCCAGACAACAAAAACAAAGAGGTTTTCGATGACAACTGCTTTACAACAACCGTCACTCTCCAGCCAATGCATGGCCGAGTTTCTGGGCACTGCACTGCTGATCTTTTTTGGTACTGGTTGCGTTGCCGCGCTCAAGGTCGCGGGTGCCAGCTTTGGCTTGTGGGAAATCAGCATCATCTGGGGCGTCGGCGTCAGCATGGCGATCTACTTGACCGCCGGGGTTTCCGGGGCTCATCTCAACCCTGCCGTCAGCATCGCGCTGAGCATTTTCGCCGACTTCGAAAAACGCAAACTGCCTTTCTACATTCTTGCCCAAGTGGCTGGCGCGTTCTGCGGCGCGTTGTTGGTTTACACGCTGTACAGCAATCTTTTCTTCGATTACGAACAAACTCACCATATGGTTCGCGGCACTCAAGCCAGCCTCGAACTGGCCTCGGTGTTCTCCACGTTCCCCAACCCGGCCTTGTCCACCGCCCAGGCCTTCCTGGTTGAAGTGATCATCACCGCCGTCCTGATGGGCGTGATCATGTCCCTGACCGACGACAACAACGGTCTGCCCAACGGGCCAATGGCGCCACTGCTGATCGGCCTGCTGATTGCGGTGATTGGCAGCTCGATGGGTCCGCTGACCGGCTTTGCGATGAACCCGGCGCGTGACTTCGGACCGAAATTGATGACTTTCTTCGCGGGCTGGGGTGAAATTTCCTTCACCGGCGCTCGCGATATCCCGTATTTCCTGATTCCGATTTTTGCACCGATTGTCGGTGCCTGCCTCGGTGCTGCAGCGTATCGCGGGCTGATTGCCCGTCATCTGCCCAGCGCCATTCCTGCTACAAAGGATGCAACACCGGCCATTGACGGCAAACCAAGAACTTCTTGATACCGTAGGCGCGCGACCCTGCCCATTTGGTCCCGCGCCTGACCTCACTCCCTTTTTTCGTCCAAGGCAATCGACATGACCGACATTCAGAATAAGAACTACATCATTGCCCTCGATCAGGGTACGACCAGTTCCCGCGCGATCATTTTCGACCGCGACGCGAACGTGGTTTGCACCGCCCAGCGCGAATTCGCCCAGCATTACCCGCAAGCCGGCTGGGTCGAACACGATCCGATGGAAATCTTCGCCACCCAAAGCGCCGTGATGGTCGAGGCCCTGGCGCAAGCCGGCCTGCATCACGACCAGGTAGCAGCCATCGGCATCACCAACCAGCGTGAAACCACCGTCGTCTGGGACAAGACCACCGGCCGCCCGATCTATAACGCAATCGTCTGGCAGTGCCGCCGCAGCACCGAGATCTGCCAGCAGCTAAAACGTGACGGTCATGAGCAATACATCAGCGAAACCACCGGCCTGGTCACCGACCCGTACTTCTCCGGCACCAAGCTCAAGTGGATCCTCGACAACGTCGAAGGCAGCCGTGAACGTGCGCGCAAAGGCGAGCTGCTGTTCGGCACCGTCGACAGCTGGCTGATCTGGAAATTTACCGGCGGCAAGGTGCACGTCACCGACTACACCAACGCCTCGCGAACCATGCTCTTCAACATCCACACCTTGCAGTGGGACGCGAAGATGCTGGAGGTGCTGGATATCCCGCATGAAATGCTGCCGGAAGTTAAGTCCTCGTCGGAAATCTACGGCCACACCAAAAGCGGCATCGCCATTGGCGGTATCGCCGGCGACCAGCAGGCCGCCCTGTTTGGCCAGATGTGCGTCGAGCCAGGCCAGGCGAAAAACACCTACGGCACCGGCTGCTTCCTGCTGATGAACACCGGCGACAAAGCCGTGAAATCCAAGCACGGCATGCTGACCACCATCGCCTGCGGCCCGCGTGGCGAAGTGGCCTACGCATTGGAAGGCGCGGTCTTCAACGGCGGCTCCACCGTTCAATGGCTGCGTGACGAACTGAAGATCATCAACGACGCCCACGACACCGAATACTTCGCCAACAAGGTCAAGGACAGCAACGGCGTGTACCTGGTACCGGCCTTCACCGGCCTGGGCGCACCGTACTGGGACCCGTATGCCCGTGGCGCTCTGTTCGGCCTGACCCGCGGCGTACGCGTGGATCACATCATTCGTGCAGCGCTGGAGTCGATTGCCTACCAGACCCGCGACGTGCTCGACGCCATGCAACAGGATTCCGGCGAACGCCTGAAAGCCCTGCGCGTGGATGGCGGTGCGGTGGCGAACAATTTCCTGATGCAATTCCAGGCCGACATCCTCGGCACTCAGGTCGAGCGTCCGCAAATGCGCGAGACCACCGCACTGGGCGCCGCTTACCTCGCCGGCCTGGCGTGTGGCTTCTGGGGCAGCCTGGAAGAGTTGCGCGGCAAGGCCGTTATCGAACGCGAGTTCGAACCGACCCTGGACGAAACCGCGAAGGAAAAACTCTACGCCGGCTGGAAAAAAGCGGTCAGCCGCACCCGTGATTGGGAACCTCATGAAGGCGCTGAATAAGCCAACGTAAGTACTCGTATCTGTATGTAACTGGTAGGGAGCAGATTCCTGCGGCATCATGGGCAAATTTTGCACGGCAGCCCAAAGGAAGCCCCATGAATCTGCCTCCCCGTCAGCAGCAAATCCTCGAGCTGGTTCGCGAACGCGGCTACGTCAGCATCGAGGAAATGGCTACGCTGTTCGTCGTTACACCGCAGACCATCCGCCGCGACATCAATCAGCTCGCGGAAGCCAATTTGTTGCGTCGCTACCATGGTGGCGCGGCCTACGATTCCAGTGTCGAAAACACCGCCTACGCGATGCGCGCCGACCAGATGCGCGATGAAAAGCAGCGTATCGGCGAAGCCATTGCGGCACAGATCCCCGATCACGCCTCGTTGTTCATCAATATCGGTACGACCACCGAATCGATTGCGCGGGCGCTGCTCAACCACAATCACCTGAAGATCATCACCAACAACCTGCACGTGGCTTCGATGCTCAGTGCCAAGGACGACTTCGACGTTCTGCTGACTGGCGGCAATGTGCGGCGCGATGGGGGTGTGGTCGGTCAGGCGAGTGTCGACTTCATTAACCAGTTCAAGGTCGATTTCGCGTTGGTCGGCATCAGCGGTATCGATGAAGACGGCAGCCTGCTCGACTTCGATTATCAGGAAGTGCGGGTGTCGCAAGCGATCATTGCCAACGCTCGCAAAGTGATTCTGGCGGCGGACTCCAGCAAATTCGGGCGCAATGCCATGATTCGCCTGGGGCCGATCAGCTTGATCGATTGCCTGGTGACGGATCAGCAGCCTGTGCCGGCGTTGGCTCAGTTGTTGAGTCAGCACAAGATTCGACTCGAGGTCGTTTAACACCGAAGGCTGTTAAACAACCTGTAGGAGCCGGCTTGCTGGCGATGACGTACTGAGGACGCCATCGCCAGCAAGCCGGTGCCTACACATGCATGCCCCCGCAATTCCCTCTCCTTCCGCTTTAAATGTTCGTAAATTTTCCTTTACCCGCCCTTCGATCAGTATTTTCAATCGAAGTTGACTGGCTGTGCGCGTCTTTATGGGCTACCATTTTCGCAAATGAACATTTATGTTCGAAATCCAATACCGAAAATCATAAAAGCCCGAGGCCAGCCGATGCCCACTTCTACCTTGCCTACGCCCCCTCTCGCTGAGGTCTACGACATTGCCGTCATCGGTGGCGGGATCAATGGCGTGGGGATCGCAGCGGATGCCGCCGGCCGCGGTCTCTCGGTATTCCTTTGCGAAAAGGATGATCTGGCCAGCCATACCTCGTCGGCCAGCAGCAAGCTGATCCACGGCGGCCTGCGCTACCTCGAACATTACGAATTCCGCCTGGTGCGTGAAGCCCTCGCAGAGCGCGAAGTATTGCTGGCCAAGGCGCCGCACATCGTCAAGCAAATGCGTTTCGTGCTGCCACACCGTCCGCACCTGCGTCCGGCGTGGATGATTCGCGCCGGTTTGTTCCTTTATGACAACCTCGGCAAACGGGAAAAACTGGAAGGTTCGAAAAGCCTGAAGTTCGGCCCGGACAGCCCGCTGAAGAGCGAAATCACCAAAGGCTTCGAATATTCCGATTGCTGGGTCGACGATGCTCGCCTCGTGGTCCTGAATGCCATGGCCGCCCGCGAGCAAGGCGCCCACGTTCACACCCAGACCCGTTGCGTCAGCGCTCGTCGCACCAAAGGCCTGTGGCATCTGCACCTGGAACGCGCCGACGGCAGCCTGTTTTCGATTCGCGCCAAGGCATTGGTGAACGCGGCCGGTCCGTGGGTCGCCAAGTTCATTCGTGATGACCTGAAGATGGAATCGCCTTACGGCATCCGCCTGATCCAGGGCAGCCACCTGATCGTGCCGAAACTCTATGAAGGCGAGCATGCGCACATTCTGCAAAACGAAGATCAGCGCATCGTGTTCACCATTCCGTACCTGAACCACTTCACCCTGATCGGCACCACCGACCGCGAATACACCGGCGATCCGGCGAAGGTGGCAATCACCGAAGGCGAAACCGATTACCTGTTGAAAGTGGTCAACGCTCATTTCAAAAAGCAGATCAGCCGCGACGACATCCTGCACAGCTATTCCGGTGTTCGCCCGCTGTGCAACGACGAATCCGACAATCCGTCAGCCGTCACCCGCGACTACACCCTGGCCTTGTCGGGCACGGGAGAAGAAGCGCCGTTGCTGTCGGTATTCGGTGGCAAGCTGACCACCTACCGCAAACTGGCCGAGTCGGCGCTGGCACAACTGGCACCGTACTTCACGCACATCAAGCCAAGCTGGACCGCCACGGCGACCCTGCCGGGCGGCGAAGACATGAGCACCCCGCAGGCGCTGAGTTCGCGGATTCGTGACCAGTTCGACTGGGTGCCAACTGAAATCGCCCGCCGCTGGGCCACGACCTACGGCAGCCGCACGTGGCGCATGCTCGAAGGCGTACAGAACCTCAACGATCTGGGCGAACACATTGGCGGCGGTCTCTACACCCGCGAAGTCGATTACCTGTGCAGTGAAGAGTGGGCGACCACAGCACATGACATTCTTTGGCGCCGCAGCAAGCTCGGCCTGTTCACCACTGAGGCCGAGCAGCAGAAACTCGCGGATTACCTGAGCAAGGTCGAGCAGAACCGCAGCAAGATCGAAGCGGCCTGATCGGGAATCCCGGTTAGAGCAAAGCCCCTGAATCGAGAGATTCAGGGGCTTTTTGCTTTCCGCCGGACACCGCCCCCCCCTGTAGGAGCAAGCAGGTTACCGACCGGCGACGGTATTGCATTCGGTTTTCCGAACGCGACCTGCCGGTCGATTCGGTTAACCGGATTTCCCATCAACAAAAATCACATAAAAAATAATAAATATCCTTATAAATCAATATATTGACCCATTACACCTGGCCTGGCACGAGTCATGCTCTACACTCTTGGACGAATGCTTGTTGTGCGGACCTACAGACGCCAACAGCCACTCGGAAGCACAAAAGGGCCGATGAACTGGCTCCATAAAAAAAACAATGTCGAGGAAAATTTGATGCGCATCGTTCCCCATATCCTGGGCGCAGCCATTGCTGCCGCTCTGATTACCACTCCAGTTTTCGCTGCCGAACTCACCGGCACACTGAAGAAGATCAAAGAGTCCGGTGTCATCACCCTCGGGCATCGTGACGCTTCCATTCCGTTTTCCTATATCGCGGACGCTTCCGGCAAACCGGTTGGCTACTCCCACGACATTCAGCTGAAAGTCGTTGAAGCCCTGAAAAAAGACCTCGACATGCCGAATCTCCAGGTCAAATACAACCTGGTGACCTCGCAAACCCGTATCCCGCTGGTGCAGAACGGCACCGTGGACCTCGAGTGCGGTTCCACCACCAACAACGTCGAGCGTCAGCAGCAGGTCGACTTCTCCGTCGGCATTTTCGAAATCGGTACTCGCCTGCTGTCCAAGGCAGACTCCAAGTACAAGGATTTCGCTGACCTGGCCGGCAAGAACGTCGTGACCACCGCCGGCACCACGTCCGAACGCATCCTCAAGGCGATGAACGCCGACAAGCAGATGGGCATGAACGTCATCTCCGCCAAAGACCACGGCGAATCCTTCCAGATGCTGGAAACCGGCCGTGCCGTGGCGTTCATGATGGACGACGCCCTGCTGGCAGGTGAAGCAGCCAAGGCCAAGAAAGCCTCTGACTGGGCCGTGACCGGCACTCCACAGTCCTACGAAATCTACGGCTGCATGGTCCGCAAGGGCGACGAGCCGTTCAAGAAGGCTGTAGACGACGCCATCGTGGCGACCTACAAGTCGGGCGAGATCAACAAGATCTACGAAAAATGGTTCATGCAGCCAATCCCGCCAAAAGGTCTGAACCTGAACTTCCCGATGAGCGACGAGCTCAAGGCCCTGATCGCCAATCCGACTGATAAAGCGGCTGACGACAAGAAGTCCTGATTTTCTGACTAACCTTATCTCCTGAGAGGGCCGCTGCCCTTTCAGGAGGTGGTCACTTCCTGCTGGCATTTTTGGAAACACTCGAACCGGTGGCTGTCGAGCCGGGAGCGTGTGCTTGATCGTAAAGGTCAGGCGGGAACGGAGCTTCCCCCAAGCGGGCACTTGCACATCGATTGAACTGAGGGGAGACCCTAATGAATTACAACTGGGACTGGGGCGTGTTCTTCAAGTCCACCGGCGTGGGCAGCGAGACCTATTTCGACTGGTACGTGTCCGGTCTGGGCTGGACCATCGGCATCGCCATCGCGGCCTGGATCATCGCCCTGATACTGGGCTCGATCCTGGGTGTCATGCGCACCGTGCCAAACCGCATCGTATCGGGCATCGCCACCTGCTACGTCGAACTTTTCCGTAACGTACCGCTGCTGGTGCAGCTGTTCATCTGGTACTTCCTGGTGCCCGACCTGCTGCCGCCAGACCTGCAGGAATGGTACAAACAGGACCTGAACCCGACCACTTCGGCGTTCCTCAGCGTGGTTGTCTGCCTGGGCCTGTTCACCACGGCTCGCGTTTGCGAACAGGTGCGCACCGGTATTCAGGCGTTGCCCAAAGGCCAGGAATCCGCAGCTCGCGCCATGGGCTTCAAGCTGCCGCAGATCTACTGGAACGTGCTGCTGCCCCAGGCCTACCGGATCATCATTCCGCCGCTCACCTCGGAATTCTTGAACGTATTCAAGAACACCTCCGTCGCCTCGCTGATCGGCCTGATGGAGCTGCTCGCACAGACCAAACAGACCGCCGAGTTCTCCGCGAACCTGTTCGAAGCGTTCACCCTGGCGACCCTGATCTACTTCACCCTGAACATGAGCCTGATGCTGCTGATGCGCCTGGTAGAGAAGAAAGTGGCCGTACCGGGCCTGATCTCCGTAGGGGGTAAATGATGGAATTCGACTTCTCGGGCATCATCCCGTCCCTGCCGGGCCTGTGGAACGGCATGGTCATGACCCTGCAACTGATGGCGCTCGGCGTCATTGGCGGGATCATCCTCGGCACGATCCTCGCGCTAATGCGTCTGTCCCACAGCAAAGTGCTGTCGAACATCGCCGGCGCCTACGTTAACTACTTCCGTTCGATTCCACTGCTGCTGGTCATCACCTGGTTCTACCTGGCGGTGCCGTTCGTGCTGCGCTGGATCACCGGCGAAGACACACCGATCGGCGCATTCGCCTCGTGCATCGTGGCATTCATGATGTTCGAAGCGGCGTACTTCTGCGAAATCGTCCGTGCTGGCGTGCAGTCGATTCCCAAAGGCCAGATGGGCGCTGCCCAGGCCCTGGGCATGTCGTATGGCCAGATGATGCGTCTGATCATCCTGCCGCAAGCGTTCCGCAAGATGACCCCGCTGCTGCTGCAACAAAGCATCATCCTGTTTCAGGACACCTCGCTGGTCTACGCCGTCGGCCTGGTGGACTTCCTCAATGCCTCGCGTGCCAGTGGCGACATCATCGGCCGCTCGAATGAGTTCCTGATCTTCGCAGGTCTCGTGTACTTCACAATCAGCTTTGCCGCCTCGCTGCTGGTCAAGCGTCTGCAAAAAAGGTTTGCCGTATGATCTCTATCAAGAATGTCAACAAGTGGTATGGCGACTTCCAGGTACTGACTGACTGCAGCACCGAGGTCAAAAAAGGCGAAGTGATTGTGGTGTGCGGGCCGTCCGGCTCCGGCAAATCCACCCTGATCAAATGCGTCAACGCGCTGGAACCGTTCCAGAAAGGCGACATCGTGGTCGATGGCACCTCCATTGCGGACCCGAAGACCAACCTGCCGAAACTGCGTTCGCGCGTCGGCATGGTGTTCCAGCATTTCGAACTGTTCCCGCACCTGACCATCACCGAAAACCTGACCATCGCGCAGATCAAGGTGTTGGGGCGCAGCAAGGAAGAAGCCACCAAGAAAGGCCTGCAACTGCTGGAGCGCGTCGGTCTTTCGGCGCACGCCCACAAGCATCCGGGCCAGCTCTCCGGTGGTCAGCAACAGCGTGTGGCGATTGCCCGTGCGCTGGCGATGGACCCGATCGTCATGCTGTTCGACGAACCGACCTCGGCGCTGGACCCTGAGATGGTCAACGAAGTGCTCGACGTAATGGTGCAACTGGCCCACGAAGGCATGACCATGATGTGCGTAACCCACGAAATGGGCTTCGCCCGTAAAGTGGCGGATCGGGTGATCTTCATGGACCAGGGCAAAATCATCGAAGATTGCAAGAAAGAGGAATTCTTCGGCGACATAAATGCTCGCGCCGAGCGTACTCAGCACTTCCTCGCCAAGATTCTGCAGCACTAAGAAAGACACCGCTTCCTTGTAGGAGCCGGCTTGCTGGCGATGGTGGGTCAGCCACATTGATGTCGCCTGACACTCCATCGCCAGCAAGCCGGCTCCTACAGGGGTCGGTGGTGGCTTGGAGATTTGTGTTGTGGTTGACCCAAGGCATCTGTGATGAAATGCGATCCCACTCTTTATCGCGCTGCGCCGCCATCACTCGCCGTGAAACCCCGTCTGATTCGCCATCTGTTCCTGCCGCCTCTGGTTATCGCACTGATGATCGGGTTGGGTTACGTCGGCTTCTGGGTCAGCGAACATTACGGCATCCGCAGCCTCAGCGAGAACGGCCAGCGTCAGCTCGAACTGCACGCCCGCGCCGTAGAGAGCGAAATCAGCAAATACACTTACCTGCCCAGCCTGCTGGAACTCGAATCCAGTGTGTCGAAGCTGTTGGCCGATCCGTCGCCGGAATACCGGCAAACGGTCAATGAATACCTCGAAGGCCTGAACCGGCGCAGCCGCAGTCGGGCCATCTACGTGATGGACACTACCGGCCGTGTCATGGCCACCAGCAACTGGCGCGATGTCGACAGTTACCTCGGTGAAGACCTGTCCTTCCGCGCCTATTTCCAGAACGCCGTTCGCGGCCAGCCGGGGCGCTTCTATGGCATCGGCAGCACCAGCGGCGAACCCGGCTATTACCTGGCCCATGGCCTGGAAGAACACGGCAAGATCATCGGTGTCGCGGTGGTCAAGGTCCGCCTCGAAGCCCTGGAAGAACGCTGGCAACGGGCGCGCCTGGAAGCCTTCGTCAGCGACGAAAACGGCATCATCATTCTGTCCAGCGATCCGGCACGACGGCTCAAGTCAGTGGTTCCGTTGAGCGATGAAACCAAAGAAAAGCTTGCCCGCAGCCTTCAGTACTACTGGTTCCCGCTCAACGAACTGCAACCGCTGGCCCGGGAAAAACTGGCGGAGGGCGAGGAAAAGCTGACCTTCCCGGCCAACAGCGAAGTGGAGTCCGACCAAGAGGACATCAGCTACCTCTCGCAAACCCGCCCCTTGAGCGACACGCCGTGGAATTTCACCCTGCTCACGCCGTTGCAGGATTTGCGCCGCGAAGCGATCAATCAGGGGATCCTGGTCGCGGTGGCGTTTGCCCTCGTGGCGTTCCTGCTGATTGCCTGGAACGAGCGGCGCAAAGTGATCGCCACCCGCCTCGCCGCCCGGGAAGCCTTGCAGGCAGCCAACAATCAACTGGAGCGTCGGATTACCGAACGCACCACCGATCTGCGCGCCAGCAACGAACGGCTCAAGGGCCAGATCCGCGAACGGCGGCACGCTGAAGAGACACTGCGCCGTGCTCAGGATGAACTGGTGCAGGCCGGGAAACTCGCGGCCATCGGCCAGATGTCCACCAGCATCGCCCACGAATTGAACCAGCCACTGGCTGCGCTGCGCACCTTGTCCGGCAACACCGTGCGCTTTCTGGAACGTGGTCAGCTGGACGTGGCCAGCACCAACCTCAAGACCATCAACGAACTGATCGACCGCATGGGCCGGATCACCGCCAGCCTGCGTTCCTTCGCCCGACGGGGTGACGACAAGGGTCAAGCCTGCCTCGGCAAAGCCGTCGACGCCGCGCTGCAACTGCTTGGCGGACGCGTCGAAAGTGTTCATCTGCAACTGCACCGCGAATTCGCCGATGTGCAGGTGCAGATCGACCAGACCCGCCTGGAGCAGATTCTGGTCAACCTGATCGGTAACGCGCTCGATGCCATGCAGGCACAACCCTTGCCGGTGTTGTGGCTTGAAGGCGAAGAGTTCGATGGCAAGTATCGCCTGCGGGTACGCGATAACGGCCACGGCATCGACGCCGAAGCGCGCAAGCATCTGTTCGAACCGTTCTTCACCACCAAACCCGGCGAGCAGGGCCTGGGCCTCGGCCTGACCCTTTCCGCCAGCCTGGCTGCCGCGACGGGCGGACATTTGGGTGTCGAGCACCCGGCCAGCGGTGGTACCACCTTCGTCCTCAGTTTACCGTTGGTAAGCCCTACTCCTGCCGAGCCAATATGAACAACGACCTTAGTGTGCTGATCGTCGAAGACGACCCCCATGTGCTGCTCGGTTGCCAACAGGCGCTGACCCTGGAAGACATTCCCTGCGTCGGCGTGGGCAGTGCCGAAGAAGCGCTGGAGCGAGTCGGCGACAACTTTGCCGGCATCGTCATCAGCGATATTCGCCTGCCGGGCATCGATGGTCTTGAGCTCCTGACCCGGCTCAAGGCTCGCGATCGCAGCCTGCCGGTGGTGCTGATTACCGGCCACGGCGACATCTCCATGGCCGTCGGCGCGATGCAGAAAGGCGCCTATGACTTCATGGAGAAACCCTTCTCTCCGGAACGGCTGGTGGATGTGGCACGTCGCGCGCTGGAGCAACGCAGCCTCGCGCGGGAAGTCTCTTCGTTGCGTCGGCAACTGGCGGAGCGGGATTCCCTGGAAGGCCGGATCATCGGTCGCTCGCCAGCGATGCAGAACCTGCGGGAACTGATCGCCAATGTCGCCGACACCTCGGCCAATGTGCTGATCGAAGGCGAGACCGGCACCGGTAAAGAACTGGTCGCGCGTTGCCTGCACGACTTCAGTCGGCGGCACACCAAGCAATTCGTCGCGCTGAACTGCGGAGGATTGCCCGAGAACCTGTTCGAAAGCGAAATCTTCGGCCATGAAGCCAACGCTTTCACGGGTGCCGGCAAGCGGCGGATCGGCAAGATCGAACACGCCGACGGCGGTACGCTGTTCCTCGACGAAGTGGAAAGCATGCCGCTGCCGTTGCAGATCAAACTGCTGCGGGTGTTGCAGGAACGCACCCTCGAACGCCTCGGCTCGAACCAGAGCGTGGCGGTGGATTGCCGGGTGATCGCAGCGACCAAATCCGACCTCGACGAGTCGAGCAAGGCCGGCGAATTCCGCAGCGACCTGTATTACCGCCTGAATGTGGTGACCCTGGAACTGCCGCCGTTGCGCGAACGCCGCGAAGACATCCTGCAACTGTTCGAACACTTCCTGCAGCAGTCGTCATTGCGCTTCGACCGCGCGGTGCCGGAGCTGGACAACCAGACCGTGTCGAACCTGATGAGCCACGACTGGCCGGGCAACGTCCGTGAACTTCGCAACGTTGCCGAACGGTATGCCCTCGGTTTGCCGGCCTTCAAGAAGTCCGGCGCCAGCGGCAGCAATCAGGGCCTGGCCTTCGCCGAAGCGGTGGAAGCCTTCGAACGCAACCTGCTCAGCGATGCCTTGCAACGCAGCGGCGGCAACCTGACCCAGGCCAGCCTGGAACTGGGCATGGCCAAAACCACCCTGTTCGACAAAGTGAAGAAGTACGGATTGAGCCACTGATGGACCTGATGCTCAAGGCAACCCTGGGCGCAGCGGTGGTGTTGATCCTCGCTGCGCTGGCCAAGACCAAAAACTATTACATCGCCGGCCTGGTGCCGCTGTTTCCGACCTTTGCGCTGATTGCGCACTACATCGTCGGCAAGGGCCGCTCGCTGGACGACTTGAAGACCACGATTGTGTTTGGCATGTGGTCGATCATTCCGTACTTCATCTATCTCGCAACCCTATACGTGATGGTTGACCGAATGCGGCTGGAAGCTTCGCTGGCCGTGGCGGCGGTGGCGTGGTTGGTCGCGGCGACGATCCTCGTCAGCGTCTGGGTTCGCTTCCAGACCTGACCACACCCTCCTGTAGGAGCCGGCTTGCTGGCGATGGCGGTGTGTCAGTCGGCATCGATGTTGACTGACACACCGCCATCGCCAGCAAGCCGGCTCCTACAAGGGGGAACGGGTACATCCGGCATGGCTGGCCCGCCCCTTGCATTTACCCCCAAAAGCCCCCTCGGCCGGCCTTCATGATGGATGGAGCCGGTGTCTGGGAGGGTCTGCCAAGGGTGAATTGCGACCTTGAACATTTTAGATCTCGACCATAGCCTGACTGCCCAGGCCCCCATCGCACGGTTGCTCGACAGCGGCCGCGCGAAACGCCTGGACCTGCTCGACCTCGGCCCGAAATTGCGACTCTGGTCCAGCGAACGCACCTGGCGCCGCTTCGCCGAACGCCTGCAACAACGTCCGCGCCACAGCGGCCCGCAACCGGAAATCTTCTTCGTCGGCTCCGGCGATTACCACCACTTGACCCCGGCTTTTCTCACTGACTTGCCAGCGCCGGTGAGCCTGATCCACTTCGACAATCACCCCGACTGGGTCCACTTCGCCCCGCGTCGGCATTGCGGTTCGTGGGTCAACCAGGCGCTGAAACTGCCGAACATCCAGCGCATCGTCACCCTCGGCCCGTGCAGCGATGACCTGCAAAATCCGCAACTCAAGGGCGGCAACCTCAGCGCCCTGAAACGCGGGGTGTTGCAGCTGTTTCCGTGGCAGCATCCGCCCTCGAAAGTCTGGGGCCGGGTCGGCGATGGCGCCGGTCATCAGCAACAGGAAAACCAGCTGCACTGGCGCAACCTCGCCGAGCTGGATTGGCCAGTGTTTCTCGATCACTTGATCACCAGCCTGCCCACCGAGGCGGTGTGGATCACCATCGACAAAGACGTCCTGGCCTGCGAAGACGCGGCGACCAACTGGGATCAGGGCGGTATGCGCCTGAGCCATCTGCTGCAAGCGATACGCGCACTGGCCGCAAACAAGCGGATCATCGGCATCGACATCTGCGGCGAATACGCCCGCCCCGCTTTCAGCAACGCCTTCAAACGCTGGGAAGCCAAGGCCGACCAGCCGCCGGCGGAACGCTGGAGCGCAGACGATCTGCTGCGAAACTCGGCCACCAATCAGGCACTGATCGAGCTGTTCGAGGAGCTGTTCCCATGACCATTACCGTGATTGTGCTGGTGGCGTTTTCCATCGTGCTGGACGTCATTGGCCAGCTCTGTTTCAAGCTCGGACTCGACCGTTTGCCGGAACTTGAAGGCGGTTTTCGCCTGAATGCGTTCTGGGGCCAGGTGTTCAACGCGCCGCTGTTGTGGTGCGGGATCGGCGCCTACGTGATCGAGTTTTTTGTCTGGCTCGAAGCCCTCTCCCGCGCGCCGCTGAGCCTGCTGTTTCCGGCTGCGGCGCTGGCGTATTGCGGGGTGGTGCTGGCCGGCAAACTGATACTCGGCGAAACCGTGAGTCGTCGGCGCTGGCTCGGCACCTTAGTGATTACGGCGGGCGTGATGCTCGTGTGTGTCGCCCATGCATGAGGCTCAATCGATGATCAGAGGCAAGACCGACTGGCTGCATGAGCGCCTCGGCACCCTCGTGCTATGGGCGCTGTTGATCGCTTTTGAAAGTGCCGGGCAGATCGCCACGAAGGTGGGCGGCGATCAACTGGGGCAGATGGATTTCAACCTGAAGTGGCTGATGGCCGTGGCGGTCAATCCGGGGGTATGGCTGGCGATTGCCTGTTACATCGGGGCGTTTTTCGTGTGGATGCTGATATTGCGGCGCAGCAGCCTTTCGCTGGCGTTTCCGTTGAGTTCGCTGGTGTTCGTCGGGGTTTTGCTTGGGTCTTGGCTGGGGCTGGGCGAGCAGATCAGCGTGCTGCACTGGGTGGGTGTGGCGGTGATCATGGGGGGGATTGCGTTGCTGGCCGAGGGTGAAGAAAGTTGAATATCCGTTGAATTCAAGGACGCCTTCGCGAGCAAGCCCGCTCCCACAGGTGACCGCGTTCTTCCAGTAAGAATGCAATCGAATGTGGGAGCGGGCTTGCTCGCGAAGGCGTCAGACCAGCCAATGAACCTTTCTAGTCAAACTTGTAAGCCACCGCCGCCTGCACCTCCCCCTGGTTGGTATCCCCGACCGCTTTGACAATGCTGCTATCCGCCGCCGCCCCTGTCAGGTGAATCCAGCTCGCGCTCGTCAGCAGTGACCATTGCGGCGCCAGGGGAAATTCGAAGCTCTGGGTCAGCGCCACATTCTGCAAGCCACCGCCGGCATTGTACGGGCGGATCCCCGAGGCTTGAGACTCGTCGGCACTGACGCCGAAGAACGTCTGACTCTGCCGCGCATCGGCAAAATGCGCGGTCAGGTTTGAGCTGCCGATCACCCCGCCACCCAGTGGATAACCCACCTCCCCACCCAGCCGTCCCAATACCCCGCCCTGCCCGCCTCGCCCGCCGACCGCCTGGCCAACCGAAGCAAATACCCGCCAGAAGTCGGCCGGCGCGTACTGCACAAACCCACCCACTTCGCCCATGTCCGGCACATCGCGCAAGCCTTGCAGCTCGCCGTTGGAGGTCCGTCCCTGCAGGTAATTCAGGAACGGACCGGCGCTGAAGCCGCTTGCCTTGAACGCGTCCCAGGTCAGCCCGTCATCGGTACTCAGGCTGACATCGCCCCAGTCCAGATCGACGTACGGCACGGGTCGGGTTTCGTAACGGCTGCCTGTTGGATCGTGTGGCTGATAGCTGAGGCCAGCTCCGGCCTCACCGGTGATGCCGTCTGCTGAAACGTTGGCCGAAAGGCACGTCAGCGCGGCGAATAGAGCAACAGTGATCCTCGACATGAGGCAATTCCTTGAACGGGACATGCGCGCATCAATCCCCGGATCGCGCTCCCGGCGCAAGCACTCATGTTGTTTGTAGCGACCTACAAAAATTGTAGCTTCGAAGGCACGTACACACGCCAGAACCCCGCCCCCGCTGGGCCAAACCCGGTTGGCACAGTCCCTGCTCTACCCCCTTTGCAGCGCAGACAGCACACCCGGCGCACACTTTTTACAAGATAGGTAACGCAGATGATTGACTGGCATATCGTGTGTGATTTCGACGGGACCATCACCCGCACCGACGTGATCGACAGCATCCTCCAACGGTTCGCCGACCCGAGCTGGGAAGCGATCGAAAACGAGTGGCTGGCGGGCGACATCGGTTCCCGTGAATGCCTCAGCCGCCAGCTCTCGCTGGTCAAGGCCACACCGTCCGAGCTGCTTAGGTTCTTCGACACGGTCGAGATCGACCCGGACTTCCCCGACTTCGTCGACCACGTGATCGGTCTCGGCGCTTCCCTCGAAGTGGTCAGCGACGGCATCGAACAAGGCATCGCACGGATCCTGGCGCGCAACTACGTCAGCCTCTTGCCGATCCTCGCCAATCGCCTGCGCCAGCTCGATCACGACAGTTGGCGCATCGACTTCCCGCATGCCAGCGACGCCTGCCGCGCCGCCTCCGGCAACTGCAAATGCAAATCCACCCCCAGCGCCAAACGGGTGCTGGTGATCGGCGACGGCCAGTCCGACATGTGCGTGGCCGCCACCGCCGATTTCGTGTTCGCCAAGGATCGCCTGGCCGAGCACTGCGAGCGCAACGGCATCGCCTATGCGCGCTTCGACAGCTTCGCCGATCTGCCTGCGCTGCTGGCCTTGCTGCCAAGCGCCAACGCCGCCAACGCCACCTCTTTCAACGTAGAAACACAGGAACTCCTCCACCATGTCTGATATTCGAATCGCCACCGCAGAAGACCAGATCCTCCTGGATAAAGAAGCCAAATACTGCTCCTACGGCGACACCGTTCACTACATCGACCCGCCGCGTATCTTCAGCCGATGCGAAGGCTCCTACGTCTGGGACACCGAAGACCAGGCCTACCTCGATTTGCAAATGTGGTACTCGGCGGTCAACTTCGGTTACGCCAACCCGCGCCTGAACAATGCGCTGAAACAGCAGATCGATACGCTGCCGCAAATCGCCAGCCAGTACCTGCACAAAGGCAAGATCGAGCTCTCGGAAATGATCGCGGTCGACGCGAAGAAAAAATTCGGCCTCGACGGTCGCGTGCACTTCAACGTCGGCGGGTCGCAGTCCATCGAGGACTCGCTGAAAGTCGTGCGTAACGCCACCAACGGCAAGAGCCTGATGTTCGCGTTCGAGGGCGGTTACCACGGACGTACACTCGGCGCCTCGTCGATCACCTCCAGCTACCGCTATCGCCGCCGCTACGGCCACTTCGGCGAGCGCGCCAATTTCATTCCATTCCCGTATCACTTCCGTGGCCCGAAAGGCATGACCAAGGAAGAATATGGCAGCCATTGCGTGCAGCAATTCGCCCGCTTGTTCGAGACCGAATACAACGGCGTCTGGGACCCGAAAGTCGGCCAGAGCGAATACGCCGCGTTCTACGTCGAGCCGATCCAGGGCACCGGCGGCTACGTGATTCCGCCGATGAACTTCTACAGCGAACTCAAGCATGTGCTCGACCAGCACGGCATTCTGATGGTCGTCGACGAAATCCAGATGGGCTTCTATCGCACCGGCAAGCTGTGGTCGATCGAGCACTTCGACGTCAAACCCGACGTCATCGTCTTCGGTAAAGCGCTGACCAACGGCCTCAATCCACTGGGCGGCATCTGGGCGAAAGAAGAGCTGATCAACCCGAAAATCTTCCCGCCAGGCTCGACCCACTCGACGTTCGCTTCCAACCCGTTGGGCACGGCGGTGGGCCTGGAAATGTTCAAGATGACCAGCGAAGTCGACTACGGCGCGATGGTCATGAACAAGGGTAAGTACTTCCTTGAAGGCTTGAAGGACTTGCAGAAACGCTACCCGATCATCGGCGACGTCGACGGCTTGGGCCTGGCGCTGCGCTGCGAAATCTGCGGCCCGGACGGTTTCACTCCGGACAAGGCCACGCTCGATTTCATGGTCGAAGAAGGCATGAAGGGCGACATCGAAATCGACGGTAAACGCCTGGGCCTGATTCTCGATGTAGGCGGTTACTACAAGAACGTCATCACCCTCGCGCCGTCGCTGGAAATCAGCTATCCGGAAATCGATTTGGGCATCGCCCTGCTCGACCGCTTGCTGCATCGGGCGATGACAAGATGAACGAGCATGAGATCGACATGGGCGAAGGCAGCGCCGGTTTCGTTCTCGGCAGCGGGGAGGTCGCGGTGTTGTTGATCCACGGCCTCACCGGCACCCCGACCGAGTTGCGTCGGGTCGCCATCGGCCTGGCCAAGGCCGGCTGCACGGTGTACGTGCCGACGCTGGCCGGGCACTGCGGAGACAACGCCAACCTGCAAGCCACCGGTTGGCGTGACTGGTACGAGAGCGCACGCAATACCTTCGTCGGTGTGCGACGCAAACACGAGCACGTGTTCGTCGGCGGTTTGTCGATGGGCGCGGTGTTGTCGATGTACCTCGCCGCCGAGCATCCGGGGCAGATCGAAGGCTTGTTGTTGTATTCGACGACCCTGCGCTACGACGGCTGGAACATGCCCAAGGTCGCCGTGCTCACGCCGTTGCTGATGGCGATTCCGTTTGGTGTGCACCTGTGCCGCTTCAACGAAAAATCACCTTTTGGCATCAAGGACGAACGCTTGCGAGCGATCGTCGAGCGGCAGATGAAGGCTGGCGAGAGCAGCAATGCCGGGCTGCTGACCATGTCCGGGGTGAGTGTCCGGGAACTGCATCGACTGGTGGCGGCGGTGAAAAAACGCATGCCGCAGATCACCACGCAAACGCTGGTGCTGCACTCGCGCGAAGACGACATCACCAGCCGCTGGAACGCCGATTATGTGGAACGCAAACTCGGCGGTCCGGTGGTGAAGGTTCTGCTCGACGACTGCTACCACATGATTACCGTCGACCTGCAATACCGCCGCGTGGTGGAGCTGAGTGCGGACTTCATCCGGCAACGTTTCATTCAACAGCGCCGCGCCCCCAAACCCATGCGCCAGGACTATCGGCAACTGGCCTGACTCAAGGAACCCAAGTGATCACAGCCCTTGCCTTTTCGACGATCGAGGCCATCGACCACGATGCCTGGAATGCCTGTTTCCCTGCCGAGCTGGAGGATTGGAATTACTACCGGGCGGTTGAGCGGGCCTGCATCGCAGACTTTCAATGGCGCTATCTGGCGCTGTACGAAGACGAGGTATTGATCGCGGCGGCCGTGGCGTTCACCACCGCTTACTCGCTGGACACCACGGTTCAGGGGTTGGGCAAACGCATCAGCGAACGGCTGCGCCGCGTGTGGCCGGGGCTGTTCGACATGCGCCTGTATGCCCTCGGTTCGCCGGTGGCCGAGCAGTGCCATGTCGGGACCGCGCCGCACGTCGACCCGGCCCGGCGCGTGGACCTGCTTCAGCAATTATTACGGCTGGCGCGCCACGATGCCGATCAGGCCGGGATCGGTTTGCTGGCCGTCAAGGATGCCTCTCACCGCGACCCGCAATGGTTGCAGGTGTGTCAGGACGCGGGCCTGCAAAGCATGCCCGGCCTGCCCAGCGCCGAGCTGCCGATCCGTTTTGGCTCGGTGGACGCCTACCTCGGCACGCTCGGCAAATCCACTCGCAAAGACCTGCGCCGCACCCTGCGTGGCCAGGGGCCGCGCATCGAATGGCGGCGCTCGGTCGATGACCTTCTTCCGCGCATGATGGCGCTTTACGAGGCCACGCTGAGCCGCAGCGACCTGACCTTCGAACGCCTGCCGCCCGGCTACTTCCGCCAGGTCCTGGAACACCTCGATGAACGTGCCGCGTGCGTGTTGTATTGGGTCGGCGAAGAACTGGTGGCGTTCAACCTTGTGCTGTTCGACGAACAGCGATTGGTCGACAAGTTCTTCGCCCACGATCTGGCCCGGACCCGTGAACACAATCTCTACGTACGCAGCTGGCTGGCCAATGTCGACTACTGTATTGAGCACGGGATCCCGATCTACGCGTGCGGCCAGGCCGGTTATGCCAGTAAGCTGCGCCTGGGTTGCTCGTTTACCGGCAACACCGTGTTTTTCCGCCATCGCAACCGCTTCCTCGATAGCCTGTTGCGTTTGGTGAAACTGTTTATCCGACCGGACCGGTCCGACCCTGCCATGGCAGCCGCGATCAGCGAGCAGCAATAAGCGAAGCACAATGACCAAAGACTCACGCACCAACGCTCGACCTTTCGCCCTCTCTGGCTGGAGCCTGCAGCGCAAACTGGTGCTGGCGTTCTGGCTGGTCAGCGTCATTCCGACGATGATCGCCGCCGAACTGGCGGCCACCACGCTGTCGCAGATTTTCGACAGCAACGTACGCATCTGGCTGCAGGAATCGACCAAGATCGTCGAAGACGAAATCAGCGAAATCCTGCGCGACAACGCCCGGGTCGCGCAGCTGTTCCTGCGTTACACGCGCCCGCCCACCGATCGGCTGGCGAACAAACACGACAAACTGGCCACCGACATCGCCGACTCCATGGGCATCGACGTCGTGGCGCTGGTGCGCACCAGCGATCACAAAGTGGTGTTCAGCACCGCCGCCGACGACATCGTCCGCCAGATCAGCATCGCGCCCAAGGCGGTGCTGCAAACCCTGCAAGTCGGTGGCGTGGCGACCGGCACGGTGGTCTCGACCTTCGAAACGGATCAGGACGGCGTCGATTACAAACTGGTGATTGCCACCTACCTCGACAACAGTTTCCTCACCAGCGTGGCCGACGTGCACTCGCTGGACCTGCGCCTGTATCTGGCCAAGGCCAATGACTTCTCGGAGATTTTTTCCACCCAGCGCTTCGAGGATCACCCGGCGGCCGTGCCGGAAAAAATCGAACAAATCCTGCGCAGCACCAAACAGCCGATCGAACAGTTCACCAACCGCTACAGCGGCATCTACCGGCCGATCCTCAACGAAAACGGCGAGCTGCAAGGGGTGATTTTCAGCGGCCTGCTGCGCCACACCAGCCTGGTCGGGCTGGTCAATCAGAGCAACCTGTTCATCCTGATTTTCCTGCTCAGCTCAGCGGCGTCCCTGGCGGTCGGCTGGCTAGTGTCGCAGCGCCTGACCAAGCCGTTGCGCGGGTTGTCCAAAGGCGTGCAAGCGGTGATCGCCGGGGATTATCGCCAACGCCTGCCGGTCACCGGCGGCGACGAACTGGCGGAACTGAGCAGCACCTTCAACCACATGAGCGAACGCCTCGGCGAGTTGCAGCATCTGGAATCGCAACTGCGTCGGCGTGATCGCCTGCATGCGCTGGGCGAAGTGGCGATGGGTCTGGCCCATGAAATCCGCAACCCGCTGGGCATCATCAAAACCGCCACGCAACTGCTGCACCGGCGCGCCGATTTGCCCGAGACCGACAAGCGTCATCTGGAGTACGTGGTCAGCGAAGTCAGTCGGATCAACGACCTGATCACCGACTTCCTCGACTTCGCCAAACCCAGCGCACCGATGCGCTCGACCCAACTGGCACGCCCGCTGGTGGATGAACTGGTCGGCTTCTGTGCGCCGGAGCTGGCCAGCCACAACATCGATGTACAAATCGATGATCAATCGCCCGCCGCGACGCTTTACGCCGACGCGCGGCAAATCAAGCAGGCCGGCCTGAACCTGATCGTCAACGCCATCGACGCCATGCCCGACGGCGGCCGGCTGACCCTGGGCATCAGCAGCGACCGGCACTACACGGTGATCAGCATCAGCGACACCGGTCAAGGCATCGAACCGGACATGCTCGAACGGATCTTCACGCCGTTCGTCACCACCAAGGCCTCGGGCACCGGGCTGGGTCTGGCCAAGGTGTTCTCGATCATGGAGAGTCATGACGGACGCATTGAATGCGTTAGTGAAAAAGATGCCGGGGCCACGTTCAGCCTGTACATTCCGGCCAACGGTGAAGACTTCGACGAGGGCAGCGATGACACATAACGTACTGGTGGTCGACGACGAGCCCAAGCTCTGCGACCTGCTGGCCTCGGCGCTCAGTCAGAACGGCATTGTGGTGTTCACCGCCGGCAACGGCCTGCACGCGCTCAAGGTGCTGGAGTGCGAAGACATCGACCTGGTGATCAGCGACTGGCGCATGCCCGGCATGGACGGCCCGCAACTGCTGGCAGAAATCAAAAGCCGTTTTCCGCAGTTGCCGGTGATCGTCATGACCGCCTACAGCACGGTAAAAAACGCCGTGCAGTCAATGCGCAACGGCGCCTTCGACTACATCGCCAAGCCGTTCGACATCGATGAGCTGGACATCACTGTCAACAAGGCCCTGCAATTTCGCGACATCCTCAAAGACAACCAGCGCATGCGCGCCGAGCTCGACGAACACCGGCAGATCGACAGCCTGATCGGCGACAGCCCAAGCTTTCGGCGGGTGCTGCACGCCATCGACTCGGTGCGCGAAAGCAACGCGACCATTCTGCTGACCGGCGAAAGCGGCACCGGCAAGGAAATGGTCGCCCGGGCGATCCACACCCACGGCAATCGCGCCGACAAACCTTTCGTCGCGGTGAACTGCGCGGCAATCCCCGAAGGGCTGCTGGAAAGCGAAATGTTCGGCCACCGCAAAGGCGCGTTTACCGGCGCGGTGGCGGATCGCGTCGGGCGCTTCCAGCAGGCCGACAAGGGCACGCTGTTTCTCGATGAAATCGGCGAAATGCCGCTGGCCTTGCAGGCAAAAATCCTTCGGGCCTTGCAGGAGCGAGTGATCGAACCGGTGGGCGATCCGCGCGAGCGCAAGGTCGATGTGCGGGTGATCGCGGCGACCAACAAAAACCTGCTGGACGCGGTGGCCAACAAGGAGTTTCGCGAAGACCTTTACTACCGCCTCAACGTCTTCCCGATTCCGCTACCGGCCCTGCGCGAACGGGTTGAAGACATTGCGCCGCTCGCCCGGCATTTCGCCCACACGCTGGGAGCTGCGGCCGGTAAACGTTTCAGCGGTTTCAGCCCGCAGGCGTTGCAGGCCATGGCCCGGTATTCGTGGCCGGGGAACATTCGCGAACTGCAGAACTGTGTGGAGCGGGCGACCATTGTCGCCTCGGGCGCGGTGATTGAAGAGGAAGACCTGCCGGCGTACCTGTTTGCCTCAAGCTCCGCCGACGGCGCCACGTTGATCGCTGAGGGCAGCGTACCGGCAGACCTGGAAGCGGCGCTGGCGGAGGTGGAAAAAACCTACATTCTGGCGGCGCTGGCACAGAGCAACGGCGTGCAGGCAGCCGCGGCGCAGCTGATCGGGATTTCCGAGCGCAGCTTCTGGTATCGGTTGAAGAAGCTGGGGATTCATGTGGACAAGATTGTGCGCTGACTATCATGCCCACGAGCAGCGCGGGCATGACCTGCGAAGCTAGTGCGCATAAACCTTCTGCAACTGCGCTTGCGTCAGCGCATCTTCGAACGGCACCGGGACTGATTTCACCGCGCCGTAGAGGTTGCGGTAACGCCAGTAATTGCCGTTGTTGGCGAGTTGGTAACCGCGCTCGACCACGCGCTGGCCATCGAGCACATACCGCAAGGTTTCCTGGGCGGCCTCCGGCGGTGCCGGCAGCATCAGGTCGGTGGCCAGCACGCGCATGGACTCGTCGATGCACTCGTCGAGCACGGCCGTGACCTTCGCCAGATCCAGAGCGCCGTCGTCGATACATTCCTTGCCGCAACGCCGAATCGGCTGACTCGCCACTTCGATGCGCATGCGGTACAGCGCCGAACCGGCAATATCCTGGACCTGCACCTGATTGACCAGCACAAAGCTGCCGCGATCGGGGGTGAGCATCAGCTTCGGTTCGATCACCAGACGCGCGGTGACTTGCCCCTCCCCTTGCTTGAGCCCGGCCACTTGCGACGCCTGTTGATAGCGCTGTTGCAGACGTTCCTGCAATGGCACGCCAGCGAGCAAGTCAGCCATCGGACGCGAATCCTTGAGCGCAGACTTTTCCGCATCGCGCTGCAAGCTGCCGCTGCCCATCTGGGTGTTGATCAGGCTTGCCACCAGCAAACCGGCCAGCCCTGCCGCATTGGCACCCGCCACCAGGTTATGACTCGACGAAGCCGCCTTCTGCGCCGACTCGGCGTCAATCACCGTGCTGGCACCGACAAACGCCTGCGGCAGTTGCATGTCCACTTTCAGTCCATGAGCCTGGACGTAGGACGCGGCACTCTGCGACTTGAAACCGGCCTCGGGCGCCGGTTTCTGCGCGCAACCGGTGAGCATCAGCAGGGCCAGCGCACTGGCCACGATGATAGGGCGCTTCATTGTTCGAACGGCGTGATCATTTGCTGACGACTATTGTCCATGGCCTGATAGAAGGCATTGGACAGGTTGGTGTAGGTCGGCTCATCCCACTCGCCCTGAGCCGCTTGCACCGCCGTGAAGGGTTTGAACCACAGCAATTTATTGTCGGCCAGATCGACCACCAGACCCTGCCCGCTCACCTGCGCCATCGGCACGCTGGTCGGTACGAATCCGTAGTAGCTGCGGGTAGCGCCAGTGGCGAAGACATTCACCAGCAACAGGCGATCGACGCCGTAAGCGCCCTTGATCGGCGTCAAGTCACGGCCCATGTAACCTTCACGGAAACTGGTTTGCTTATAGACATTCAGGTCAACCGGCTCGTTGATTCGCTTGACCTTGTAGCCCTTGGCCTGCAGCTTGGCGACGATGACATCCGGCAACGTGTTCAGATCGCGCACTTGCCATTTTTCGACGTTGTCGCTGAGTTTGCTGTTCACGCCCCGATTGATCGCGTAATCGAGCATCCCCTGTTGACCGGTCAGCGCCAGCACCGGCGCCGGCACCACAGTGATTGCCACGCCGATGGTCGGCTCCTTGGCATCCCAGAATTGCTTATCCAGCGGAACAGGCGGCTGGATGTGGGCGCAGCCGGTCAGGGTCAGGCAAGCGAGCAATGTGAGCGCTGCCCACGTGCGAAAGGCGTGAAGAGTCATGGATCAAATCCCTATGATTGAAATCGTTGCTGCCTATGTCGGCAGGAACGGCTTAAACCCATAGTGGCACATTGATATATTTCTATTCAACTGCGATCCGATCAGCTGACCATGCCGCCCTTCGCTTCGCTCATGATCTGCCGAATCGCCCCGACAAAGGTTTCCACCGGTTGCCCGCCGCTGACTGCGTACTGTCCGTTGAAAACAACAGTCGGCACCGAACTGACGCCACGGGACAGCCACAACTGCTCTTCCTCGCGCACCTCCCTGGCGAACTCGTCCGACGCCAGGATCGCTTCGGCCCGCTGCCGGTCCAGACCAACGCTTTGCGCGATCTGCGCCAACTGACCGGGGTCGGAAGGATTGCCGCCGTCGGTGAAATACGCCTTGAACAGCGCCTCCTTCAGATTGAACTGCAACCCTTCCAGCCCCGCCCAGTACAACAAGCGGTGAGCATCGAAAGTGTTGTAGATGCGGCTGTTGCCATCGGTGCGAAAGGCAAACCCGACTTCGGCCCCGCGTGCGCGAATCATCTCGCGGTTCTTTTGCGATTGCTCCGGGGTCGAACCGTATTTCTCGGTGATGTGTTCAGTGATGTTCTGCCCTTCCGGGCTCATCTTTGGATTCAGCTCGAACGGCTGGAAACGGATTTCGGCCTGGACTTCGTCCCCCAGCAAATCCAGAGCGCGCGTCAGGCCGTACAGACCGACGACGCACCAAGGGCAAGACACGTCGCTGACGAAATCGATCTTCAGGGGAGCACTCATCACACACCTCGCAGGCTGAACACAGGCTGGAAATGACGAACGATATACCGGTGGAAGCGGGATTGTGCGAGTCCGCGGTGTAGGTCTGCAAGAGATAGGTCGGCTGTGAGGTCGCTATCGCCAGCAAGCTGGCTCCTACAAGATCAGCGTATAGCCGCGAGAATAGATTGGCTGGCAGGCCGTCATCGCCAGCAAGCCCGCTCCCACAAGATCAGCGTATTTCCGCGAGAACAGGTCGGCTGTGAGGCCGCCATCGCCAGCAAGCCGGCTCCTACAAGGTCAGCGTATGTCGGCGAGAACAGGTGGGCTGGCAGACCGTCTTCGCGAGCAAGCCCGCTCCCACAAGATCAGCGTATATCCGAGAGAACAGGCCGGCTGTGAGGCCGCCATCGCCAGCAAGCCGGCTCCTACAAGATCAGCGTATAGCCGCGAGAATAGATTGGCTGGCAGGCCGCCATCGCCAGCAAGCCGGCTCCTGCGAGGTCTGCGTATAGTCGCGAGAACAGGTGGGTTGGCAGGGCGCCTTCGCCAGCAAGCCGGCTCCTGCGAGGTCTGCGTATAGTCGCGAGAACAGGTGGGTTGGCAGGCCGCCATCGCCAGCAAGCCGGCGCCTACAAAAGCAGATCGGCGTACACCGCTTCTCACCACTCATCAGGCCGAGCGTTAGCTCGCCTGCAGCTCTTGATCTTGATCCACCCGCCCCTTCGGGAGGCTGAGTGGAGGTGTTCATCCGGGGAGTGGCGCGCAGCGCCGTTCGACGCAGTCGAACTCATCGCATGTAGGTGCCAGCGAAGCCAACCGGAGGGCGATGCCCCCGGATGAATGCCGGAGCGAAGGAACGCCGAGCCTTAGCGAGGGGCCGGACGCTCGGGGCGAGACCTTTTGGTTCCTTTTGGGGCGTTTGCCAAAAGGGACTCGCCGTAAGGGCGAAACCGCCAGCCGCCGTTACCGCAGGAACGGATATGTACTCGGTCAACAAAAGACAGTTCAGACGGATTGCGACGTTACAGAAGGTTATGTTCGACCCCAGGATCGATCTGCGCCCAATGCGAGGTGTCTTCACGATGAGCCTGCAAATAAGGCAACACAGCCGCAAGCAACGGCGCCTTGAACGCCTCCTGAAAACGATGGGCCAACCCGGGAATCAGCTTCAACTGACTACCATGAATATGCGCCGCCAAATGCACCCCATGCATCACCGGCAACAACGGATCGGCAGTGCCATGAACCACCAGCGTCGGCACCCGCAACTGATTGAGCAACGCCACCCGACTCGGCTCCGCGAGGATCGCCATGATCTGACGCTTCACGCCCTCAGGATTGAACGCCCGGTCATAGGACAGCGCCGCCTGATGCAACAATGCCTGCCGATCATCGCTCACCGTCGGACTGCCCAGCGCCGCGAGCAAGTCAGCCTGCTGCTCCAGCGCCACTTCACGATTCGGTGCGCCCCGGCGCGACAGCAATTGCACCAGCGCTGCGCTCGGCGCCGGCAAGCCTTCGGCGCCGGAGGTGGTCATGATCAACGTCAGACTCTCGATCCGCTGCGGCGCCATGGCCGCCATATGCTGGGCGATCATCCCCCCCATGCTCGCACCGAGCACATGAAATTGATCGACGTGCAATGCATCCATCAAACCCAGCGCATCGTCGGCCATATCCGTGAGGGAATACGGCGCGGAAACCGGCAAACCGAGTTTGTAGCGCAGCACTTCGAAAGTCAGATTGGCATCGACAGGCGCCTGTCGCCAAGTGGACAGGCCAACATCGCGATTGTCATAACGAATCACCCGAAAGCCCTGCTGACACAGCGCGACCACCACCTCGTCCGGCCAGTGAATCAACTGCCCGCCAAGGCCCATCACCAGCAGCAGTGCCGGATCCGAGGCACGGCCGATGCTCTGGTACGCGAGGCTCACCTGCGCCAGATCGACGTGTTCCGTCGCAACATTGACATCACATCGAGAAGCCGCAAAAGACGGCAGGCCGAACAACAACGCGGCCAGGAAAACCACTGTCGAAAAAAATCGTGCACACATGAAAAAACACCGAAACGCAGAACCCCAGTAGAGCGCGAGTCTGATGAAGTTTGATCAAGCGCGCTGCCACAGTTACGTGACAGTTTGATGAAGAGTGCTGAACGGTCATGTTCGAGACCGCGTTATCGTTCTTCGCGAGCAAGCCCGCTCCCACAGGATTCAGCCGTACACAAAATTTGTGATCGACATCGTACCTGTGGGAGCGGGCTTGCTCGCGATGGCGTCCGGACAGACGCCGCAGATTCAAGCCAACTGACTACGCAACTGCCGCGCCGCCGCCACCATGTTGACAAGAGCCGCTTCAGTTTCCGGCCAAGCCCGGGTCTTCAAACCGCAATCCGGATTCACCCACAACCGCTGCGCCGGAATCCTCTGCACGGCTTTACTCATCAACTTGACCATCTCCGCCGTGTCCGGCACCCGTGGCGAGTGAATGTCATACACCCCCGGGCCAATGTCGTTCGGGTAGTCGAACGCTTCGAAGGCCTCCAGCAATTCCATGTCCGAACGCGAGGTTTCGATGGTGATCACGTCCGCATCCATCGCCGCGATGGCCTCGATCACATCGTTGAATTCGCTGTAGCACATGTGGGTGTGGATCTGGGTTTCATCGCGCACACCGGACGCACTCAAGCGGAACGCTTCCACCGCCCAGTCCAGGTATTCCTGCCATTGCGCCCGACGCAGCGGCAAACCTTCGCGGAACGCCGCTTCGTCGATCTGCACGATCTTGATGCCAGCGTTTTCCAGGTCCACCACCTCGTCACGCAGGGCCAACGCCAACTGCTGCGCCTGGACTTTGCGCGAGACGTCTTCACGTGGGAACGACCACATCAGCATGGTCACCGGCCCGGTGAGCATGCCTTTCATGACCTTGTCGGTCAGGCTTTGCGCGTAGGTGATCCAGTCGACGGTCATGGCGACAGGACGGCTCAGGTCGCCGTAGATGATCGCCGGTTTCACGCAACGGGAACCGTAGCTCTGCACCCAGCCAAACCGAGTGAACAGGTAGCCGTCCAGTTGCTCGGCGAAGTACTCGACCATGTCGTTGCGCTCGGCTTCACCGTGCACCAGCACATCCAGCCCCAGACGCTCCTGGACTTGCACGGCGTGGCGGATTTCGCTGTGCATGGCGTCGGTGTAATCGTTGGCCGACAGCTTGCCTTGCTTGAACGCCTGACGCGCCAGACGGATCGAACCGGTCTGCGGGAACGAACCGATGGTGGTCGTCGGAAACGCCGGCAGCTTCAGCCGCGCACGTTGTTGCTCGATGCGCTTGGCAAACGGCGATTGGCGCTGGCTGTCGGCCGCACCGATGGCGTTGATGCGGGCTTGCACTTCAGGTTTATGGATACGCGGAGACTCGGCACGGCGGGCTTGAATCGCCCGGCTCTCGGCCAGTGCGGTTTGCACCTTGGGCGATTGCGGATCGTTAAGCGCATCACGCAGCACAGCGATTTCGCCACACTTCTGCACGGCAAACGCCAGCCAGCTTTTCAGTTCCGGATCGAGTTTGTCTTCACGCTCCAGGTCCACCGGGCTGTGCAGCAGCGAGCAGGAACTGCTGACCCACAGGTTGTCGCCAAAGCGTTCCTGGGCAAATTGCAGTTGTGCGAGCACTGGCTCCAGTTCGCAACGCCAGACATTGCGGCCGTTGACCAGACCCACCGAGAGAATCTTGTAGGTCGGCAGACGATCGAGCACGTGGAGCAGTTGGTCGGGGGCGCGCACCGCATCGATGTGCAAACCTTGTACTGGCAAACCGACGGCCAGACCGAGGTTGTCTTGCAGACCACTGAAATAGGTCGCCACCAGCTTTTTCAGCGGCGAATACTGGAGGATGTGGTAAGCGCGTTCGAAGGCGTTTTTCCATTCTTGCGGCAGATCGAGGGTCAGGATCGGCTCGTCGATCTGCACCCACTCCACGCCTTGGGCGGCGAGGCGGCCGAGGATTTCGCCGTAGATCGGCAGCAGGCGTTCCAGCAGGTCGAGTTTGTCGAAGTCGTTGCCTTTGGCCTTGCCCAGCCACAGGTAAGTCAGCGGGCCGATGATCACCGGTTTGACGTTGTGGCCCAGTGCCCTGGCTTCATCGACTTCGTCGAACAGCTGTTCCCAGCTCAGTTTGAACGGCTGGTCAGCAGTGAATTCCGGGACCAGGTAGTGGTAGTTGGTATCGAACCATTTGGTCAATTCCTGTGCATATTGCGCTTTGGTGTGTTCGCCGCCGCAGCAGGCTGCGGTAGCACCACGGGCCATGGCGAATAGCGTGTCCAGCGTCGGCAGGCCGTTGGCGTTTTTGGCACTGTCGAAACGCTCCGGGATCACACCGAAGGTCAGGGAATGGGTCAGCACCTGGTCATACCAGGCGAAGTCGCCGACCGGCAGCAGGTCGATGCCGGCGTCTTTCTGCAATTGCCAGTGGGTGGCACGCAGTTGGCGACCGACGCTTTTCAACGCGTCCTGATCGAGATCGCCCTTCCAGTAGGATTCGAGGGCTTTTTTCAATTCACGGTCAGCGCCGATGCGCGGAAAACCAAGTGTGTGGGCCAGAGCCATGGTGAGTTTCTCCCTGTAAAAGATGGCCCTATTGTCGACAGCCAACCCAACATGAGACAAACTCAACCTTTTCGTGTTGATCACAAGTTTTCCTCATGGAGCCTCCGGTGCTTGAAATCCGCCACTTGAAGACCCTGCACGCCTTGCGCGAAGCCGATAGCCTGGTCGATGCCGCCGACCGTCTGCACCTGACCCAATCGGCGCTGTCCCATCAGTTCAAAGAGCTGGAAGAGCGCATGGGCATGCCGTTGTTCGTGCGCAAGACCAAACCGGTGCGCTTCACCAGCGCCGGTTTGCGCCTGCTGCAACTGGCCGACGCCACCTTGCCGTTGCTGCGCGGTGCCGAGCGCGATATCGCGCGGCTGGCCGGTGGCACCGCAGGCCGTCTGCACATGGCAATCGAGTGTCACAGTTGCTTCCAGTGGCTGATGCCGACCATCGACCAGTTTCGCGATGCCTGGCCGGAAGTGGAACTGGACCTGGCGTCGGGTTTCTCCTTCGCCCCGCTGCCAGCCCTGGCCCGTGGGGATCTGGATCTGGTGGTGACCTCCGATCCGCTGGAAATCGCCGGCATCACGTATGTGCCGCTGTTCACTTATGAAGCGATGCTCGCGGTGGCCAATCAGCACCGTTTGGCGAGCAAGGCGTATATCGTTCCTGAAGATCTGCTTACGGAAACACTGATCACTTACCCGGTGGAGCGTGATCGGCTGGACATCTTCACCCGCTTCCTCGAACCGGCCGACATCGAACCGGCCCAGGTCCGCACCTCGGAGCTGACGGTGATGATGATGCAACTGGTGGCCAGCGGCCGTGGCGTGTGTGGCATGCCGCACTGGGCGCTGCATGAATACAGCTCACGGGGCTATGTGAAGGCCAAGCGGCTGGGTGAGAAAGGCTTGTTTGCGACGTTGTACGCGGGGATTCGCGCGGACATGCTGGATGCGCCGTACATGCGTGATTTTCTGCTGACGGCGAAGGACACATCGTTTTCCACGCTGGATGGGGTCAGCGCGGTCCGATAAAACAACACCGACCTGCAGGAGCCGGCTTGCTGGCGATAGCGATAGTCGGTCAACCTTTATGTGGCCGGATTAACCGCCATCGCCAGCAAGCCGGCTCCTAGAGGGTTGTGGTGGGTTCAGATCTCGCGCCACATGTGGATCTTGTCGAAGTAGTCTTCACCAACCCGCAGCGCCATCGGTTCCAGGCCAAACTGGATGAAGCCGCAACGCTGGTACAGGTTGAACGCCGCTTCGTTGCCCGCGGTGACGGTCAGTTGAACCAGCCTCAGGCCCTTGTGGGTTTGCGCCTCGGCCAACACCGTCTGCACCAGTTGATAACCGATCCCGCGCAAACGGACCTTACCGGACACATACATGCCAAACAGCGTCGCCTTGTGCCGGGCCTTTTCACGGGGTTCGAAGGCAAGGCCGACGATGCCCGCCAATTGCCCCTCCTCAAATGCGCCGAACACCACATCCAGCTTGCTGGTCAGGCGCGATTCCCACCAACTCAGCGGCATCGTCGCGCGTTCGCGCACGTTGGAGGTGAACGCCTGAGGGTGCAAGTCATAGGCTTCGAGCATCAACGCCCGATAGTCCAGGGCATGGCTGGCATCAAGCCGCTCAATCCACATGTTCACGCTACCCTTCGTTGCTCAAGCATCAGCCGCACCGCCAGCGCCGACAGGACAAACCCCATGAAGTAGCGTTGCATCGCCAGCCAGGTCGGGTTGTTGACGAACCAGGACGCGATGCTTGCCGCAAACACCGCGATCAACAGATTGACGCAGAAACTGACGCTGATCTGGGTCAAACCGAGAACCACGCTCTGAGTGAACACAGAGCCATGCTCAGGCGTGATGAACTGTGGAAACACTGACAGGTAGAACACGGCGATTTTCGGGTTCAGGGCACTGGTCAGAAACCCCATGGTGATCAGTTTGCGCGACGAATCCGCCGGTAACTGCTGCGCCTCGAACGGTGACCGCGCGCCCGGTTTGACCGCCTGCCAGGCCAGCCATATCAGGTACAGCGCACCGGCCCACTTCAACACTTCATAGGCCATTGGCACCGCCAGGAACACCGCCGTCAACCCCGCCGCTGCGGCGAACAGATGCACGAAGAATCCGGCGACCACACCGAGCAACGAGGTTACCCCGGCCCTGCGGCCCTGGCAGATCGAACGGGAGATCAGGTAGATCATGTTCGGCCCCGGCGTCAGTACCATCAGCAACGCGGCAGCGGCGAAAATCAGCAAGTCTTGAAGTGGAATCATGGGCAGTCCTTGGTCCGTGAATAATCAGGCGATCGCGGTCAGCGAGGCTCGATAAAACGGCAGGATCAGGTCTCGTGTCAATGGCGCCAGGGTGACATCGCCGTCGGTCGCCGGATCGATCCAGCATACCTCTTCGATTTCCGCTGCCGGGGACACGTCTGAATCAATCGTCAGCTGGAAGAGTTCGGCCTGTACGATAAATCCTGGCTCATTGGCGGCCGGTGCCGAGAATTGCCCCAGATAGATCGCGTGTGCCGGATCGATGACCAGTCCCAGCTCTTCGTCCAGCTCACGGGCCAGCGCGCAGGCCGGTTGTTCGTGGGCCTCGATCTTGCCACCCGGTTGCATGAAAGCCTCGGTGCCGCGCTTGCGAACCAGCAGGGTACGACCGTCGGGACCGATCAACAGGGCGGCGGCGATGCGGATGATGCGGGGTGAGGCGGGAGATGAAGAGGTCATGAACAAAGATTGGCCTTGGCTGAAAAGGCGCAAGGATCACATGAGTATCAGCGCGTCGTCACGCCGAAAAACATCTGGCAGAGCAGTGCTCACCTCTTGTAGGAGCGAGCTTGCTCGCGATGATCGTCAACGATAACGCTGTAGGCCTGGCAGCCCGCAGCGTTCTCTGGTTTTTCGCGAGCAAGCTCGCTCCGACAGGGGATCAGTGCAGCGCCGGGGAAGCCTGACCTGCCTCCAGGAGAGCGACCTCCACCTCCTCCGGCACCTTCACAAAAATGCTGTATTTCGCCCCCTCCATGGCTTCGAATGCGATCAGCTTATCCACCAGCGGTCCGTTCAACACCTTGCCGGCATTGAGCAGCAGCATGCCGTTGTCGGCATTGAGGTTGCGCGCCAGGATCATCCCCGGTGCCAATTCCCGAGTGGTCATGACCTTGACCGCCGGATCGGCCAACGACACATCGCTCAGGTAGGCGGCACACACCTGAATAAAGTCCTCCACCATCCCGGGGTCGTAGAGTTTTCCGGCATAGCTGCGGATATACACCAGCGCCTCATCACTGTTCATCTGCCGCTCCAGGATCAACCCGCGCTGCAACTCGATGAAATCCACCGCCAGTTTCAGCAACCGCGAACCGACGGGAATCGCCTCGCCCTTGAGTCGGTCGGGGAAACCGGTGCCGTCCCAACGCTCCTGATGGTGAAGAATCAGACGGGCGGCATCCTTCATCGGGTCGAGCGTCATCAACAGCGATTCGCTCTGCTTCGGGTAATTGCGATAACGCTCACGATCATTGTGATGCAACAGGTCCGCGGGGGCGGTCATCATGCTGTCGGTCCAGCTAAGCTTGCCGATGTTGTAGAGCGCCGCCGCCATGGTCAGGTCGCGACTGGTGCCTTCGTCCAGACCATGGAGCTTGCAGTACACCCGCACCAACTCGATGATCTGGCGGTTGGTCTGTTTGGCTGGCGGCATGCGCAGGTTGGCCAGCAGCGAGAACATCTCGGTGCCGGTGACGTAGCTGCGTTTGAGCTCTTCGTAGGCCAGGTCGAGCATGTCGGCGGTCTGTTGCAGTTCAGCGGTACGGGAGGCGACACGCTTGTCCAGGGTGATGTTGAGCAGCTTCAATTGCTGGTTCTGATCCCACGTTTCCTGGACCAGACGCAACCGTTCACGCTCGGAATGCTGATACGCGAGTGATTGTCGCAAAATCAGCAGCATTTCCTCATCGTGCCAGGGCTTGCTGATGTAACGGTGGATCTGCCCGTCATTGATGGCTTTAATAATGGCTGACGGATCGGCATAACCGGTCAGCATGATCCGGACGGTATCGGGATAAAGCTTGTGGATGTGCGCCAGCAGCGTGGCCCCGTCCATATTGGGCATCCGTGCATCGCTCATCACCAGATCTATGGGTTGTTGCGCCATGATTTCCAGGGCCTGGGCGCCGCTGGTGGCCAGCAGCACCTCGTACGGCTGGCCGCGTAACAGGCGACGCAGGCTGTTGAGGATGGATTCCTCATCATCGACCAGCAGCACCTTGGGTTTATCGGTGGACGTTGTGGGGAGTTGCTCTTCCATGGCATTACCTCAGGCTAAAACGGTACAGCATCATGTCGGGAACCGGGCAAACATCCCCTATTGCCGGATCCTGACCTACAGGCTAGATGATTTTCGCCCCGTCACCGCAATGATTCGTTTCAGTCAGTTGCGCGAAGTCGCTTCCGGGCGACTATGCTCAGTTCACTCGGATCCATAATCTGTACGTTCGGCCAGGTGGTCAGGGAAAAGGATGACCCTTATGAACACTGTGCATCTAACTGCTGCCGGTCCAGGGAAATTGCGATGAATACGCTGCTGGCGCGGACCAACCGGCGGATTCTCATCGTCGACGACACGGCTTCGATCCATGAGGACTTTATCAAGATCCTCAGCCCGCCCTCATCCGATGACGACAGCCTGACCAGTGCTGAACAAGCCCTGTTCGGCACGACAGTGACGGCCACACTTCAGTGTTTCGTACTCGATTCGGCATTCCAGGGCCTCGAAGCGCTGGACAAGGTCGAAACGGCGCTGGCCAACGACATGCCCTACGCAATGGCGTTCATCGACATGCGCATGCCACCGGGCTGGGATGGCCTGGAAACCATCGAACGCCTGTGGCAAGTCGACCCCAAGCTGCAAGTGGCGTTGTGCACGGCCTACTCCGACTACTCCTGGGAAGACATCGACGAACGCCTGGAGCTGGGCGACCGCCTGCTGATTCTCAAGAAGCCGTTCGATGCCATCGAAATTCGCCAGATGGCCAGCGCGCTGACCGCCAAGTGGCAGATGACCGAAGATGCGGCGCTGAAGATGTCGCTGCTCGAGCAAGCGGTCGAGGAGCGCACCCGGGAACTGTCCGATGCCAACATCATTGTGCAGAACAGCCCGACCATCCTGTATCGATTGCGGGGCGAGCCATCGTTTCCGTTGATGTACATCTCGCACAACATCACCAAATACGGTCATGTCGCGGCGAAACTGGTGGCCTCGGCCAATTGGGCCAAGGAGTTGATCCATCCCGAGGATCAATCGAAGGTCGACGCGGCCATGGCCCGGGTGCTGGACCGCCATGCCGCAGGCGCCTCCATCGAATTCCGGATGCGCACCGGCAACGGTGACTGGCGCTGGGTGGAAAACCGCTACATCCCGGTACGCGACGACGAAGGCCGCCTGCAGGAAGTCGAAGGCATCATCATCGACGTCACCGAACGCAAGGTGGCCGAGGAAAAAATCTTCCTGCTGGCACGCACCGACGGACTGACCGGGCTGGTCAACCGCGCCACGCTGATCGAGCGGCTGCACCAGGCCTTCGCCGCCGCACGTCGCGGCGCAACAGCATTCGCCATGTTTTATCTCGACCTGGACCACTTCAAACGTATCAACGACACCCTCGGTCACCCGGTGGGCGACTTGTTGCTGCAAGAAGTCGCCCGGCGCATCAAGGCCTGCGTGCGGGAAAACGATGTGGTCGCCCGTCTCGGCGGCGACGAGTTCGCGATCCTGCAACTGGACGTCAGCGACCCGACCCACTCTGCCGCCCTCGCCACCAAGGTCCGCGATGCACTTGTGCTGCCCTACTCCCTGGCCGGCAACGATATACGGGTATCGGTCAGCATCGGCATCAGCAGCTACAGCCCGACCATCACCAGCGCCGACGGCATGTTGACCCAGGCTGACATGGCGCTCTATCGCTCCAAGGAAAAGGGCCGCAACCAGTACCACTTCCACTCCGAGGAGATCAATCAGGAAGTGGTCGAACGCATGACCATCGCCAGCGAGTTGAGAGAGGCCATCGAGCACAATGAACTCGAACTGCGTTACTGGCCGGAAGTGGACCTGACCAGCGGCCAGATCCTCGGGATGGAAGCGCAGGTCACCTGGAATCACCGCGATCGTGGTTTGCTGGAAGCGCCGGCGTTTCTGCCTGCCGCCGAAAAGACCGGCACGATCATCGCACTCGGTCATTGGGTGCTGGATCGAGCCTGCCGGCAGATGCGCCAGTGGCGTGATGAGGGTGTCGCGCCACCGGTGATTGCGATCAAGCTGTCCCTGGCCCAGCTCAAGAGTGGTCCCGAACTGATCTATGACGTGCTGCGCACCACCGCGCGCTGGGAGCTCTGCGCCGGGGACCTGCGGTTCGACGTCACCGAAGCGACACTGGCCCAGACCAAATGGACCCACAACGACGTGTTGCCACGCTTGCGTGATCTGGGTGTGAAAATCGCCATCGACGACTTCGGCACCGAGTATTCCTCGTTCGATTACCTCAAGACCTATCAGGTCAATCACCTGAAACTCGCCCAGGCCTTCATCGACACAGCCGCTCACGATCCGTCCAGCGCCAACACCTTGCGCGCCATCATCAACTTCGCTCGGGACGTAGGGATCGGCATCATTGCCGAAGGTGTCGAAACCCAGGAACAGCGCAGTTCATTGATGGCCACCGGGTCACCGATGAACGCCCAGGGTTATTACTTCAGCAAGGCCGTCAGCAGCCAGCAGGCCGCCGAGCTGCTCAAAGCCGGGAGAATCATGCCATCCACGGAGGACAAGGGATGAAAGCGCCTTTCGTGCGGACCAACCGGCGCATCCTGATCGTCGACGACACGCCTTCGATTCATGAGGATTTCCGCAAGATCCTCGGCCCCGAAACCGAAGACGAACAGAGCCTGGCGGGCACTGAAGCAGCACTGTTCGGCACGCCGCAGAATGATCGGCAGACGTTCCAGCTCGACTCGGCCTTTCAGGGTCAGGAAGCCCTTGAGCTGGTCAAGCGTGCATTGGACGAAGGTCATCCTTACGCCCTTGTGTTTACTGACATGCGCATGCCTCCGGGCTGGGACGGGCTGGAGACCATTGAACAACTGTGGAAGGCCGATCCACACCTGCAAATCGCGTTGTGCACGGCGTATTCGGATTACACCTGGGAAGCCATGGCCGAACGGCTGGAGTTTGGCGACCAGATGCTGGTGCTGAAAAAACCTTTCGACAGCCTGGAAATCCGCCAGATGGCCAGCGCCCTGACCTGGAAATGGCAGATGGCCCAGGACGCGGCGATGAAGGTGCTGAGCCTGGAGCAAACCATCGAAGCGCGGGTTCACGAATTGCTCAAGGTGTCTCACCTGTTGCAGTACGACGTATTGACCGAGTTGCCCAACAGCACGTTGCTGGGTGACCGGCTGAACCAGTCACTGGCGTTGTCCCGACGACATGACAAGCAACTGGCGGTGATGTTTCTGGGGCTTGATCGCTTCAAGCGCATCAACAATGCGCTCGGCCATCCGGCCGGTGACGAAATGTTGAAACAGGTCAGCCGCAACCTGGTGGCTACCGTGCGCGAGTCCGATTCGGTGTTTCGTTACGGCTCCGACGAATTCGTGGTGATCCTCGCCGATATCCGCCATCCACAGCAGACAAAGGGCATCGCCGACAAACTCTTGAACGCTATTCGCGCGCCCCTGCACATCGCCGGACATGACCTGAGCGTGACCGCGAGCCTGGGCATCAGCATTTATCCCGATGACGGTTTCGACGCCATCGAGCTGATCAAGAAAGCCGAAACCGCGATGCGCAATATCAAGGAAAGCGGACCGAACGATTTCAGTTTTTTCATCGACGAAATGAACCAGCGCGCGCGCGATCACCAAAGCATCGAGACCGGCATTCGCCTGGCGCTGGAGCGCAATGAGTTTGTCCTGCACTACCAACCCAAACTGGATCTGGGCAACGGCCAGGTGGTCGGTGCCGAGGCCTTGATCCGCTGGCAAAAGCCGGGGCACGGCCTGGTCTATCCATCGGCGTTCATCGGGGTCGCCGAGGACAGCGGTCTGATCGTCCCGCTGAGCAAATGGGTGTTGGCCGAGGCCTGCCGACAAGCCTGTGCCTGGCAGGCCCTCGGGCTGCCAAAAATCTGCATGTCGGTGAACATGTCAGCCATCGATTTCCGTCAGCGTGACTTTGTCGATGGCATCGAACAGATCCTCGAACAGACAGGCCTGGAGCCGTCCTTGCTGGAGCTGGAAATCACCGAAGGCGTGTTGATGCAAAACATCGAGACCACCGTCAATTCCCTGAACCGGCTCAAGGCGATGGGTGTGCGTCTGGCCATCGATGACTTTGGCACCGGCTACTCCAGCCTGAGTTACTTGCAGCGCTTTCCGATCGACGTGCTGAAAATCGACCAGTCGTTCATTCGCGGCTTGAGCAAAGACAGCAACGACGCCGCCCTGGTCAGCGCCATCATCAGCCTGGGGCGCAGCCTCAAGCTGACCATCATCGCCGAAGGCGTGGAAACCCTCGAACAACTGAATTTCCTCAGGGCCCATCAATGCGAGGAAGGCCAGGGTTACTACTTCAGCAAAGCCGTGGAACCGGACAGCTTCGTCCAGTACCTGTGGTCCGTGAAACCGGCTCCATTTACCGCCACGTGAACGATGCGTAACGACACATGGGCTTTCAGCCAAGGAATTATCAGATGTCGCCATCCATTCACCACCTGCTCCTGGTGCCGCTGTTCGGATTTTGTCTGAGCGCGAGCGCCGCGCCTCTGGATGAACCGCTCAAACCGCTGCCCCCGGTGCCACAGCAAAACCCGCTGCGGGTCGAACTCGGTCGCCAGTTGTTCAATGAGCCGCGCCTGTCGGTCAACAACACACTGTCCTGCGCCAGTTGCCATCGTCTGGACAAGGGGGGCGCCGATACCCAGGCGTTTTCCATCGGCTTCAACGGTGTGCCAGTGACGATCAACACCCCCAGCGTGTTCAACGCTACCCTGAATTTCAGGCAGTTCTGGAACGGCCGCGCCGACACTCTGGAAACCCAGATCCACGCCGTGGTGCAGAGCCCCAGCGAAATGGGCAGCGATTGGGAATATGTGGTGCAAACGCTGTCCGCAGACCCGGCGTACCACAGCGCATTTGGCAAGGCCTACCCGGACGGCGTGACCATGAACAATGTGCAGAATGCGCTGGCCACTTACGAACGTACGCTGCTCAGTAGCAACTCGCGGTTTGATCAATACCTGCTGGGCGACACCGACATCCTCACGCTCGAGGAAAAGTACGGTTACCAGCGTTTCAAGGACTACGGCTGCATCGCCTGCCACCAGGGCGTGAACATCGGCGGCAACATGTTCCAGAAGTTCGGCGTCATGGGCGATTACTTCAAGGTTCGCGGCAACCCGACGGACACCGACCTGGGTCGCTATCTGGTGACCAAGGATGAAGAGGACCGCAACGTGTTCAAGGTACCGAGCCTGCGCAATGTCGCGGTGACCGCGCCGTATTTTCACGACGGTTCGGCCAAGACCCTCGAAGAGGCGGTGGACGTGATGTTCAGGTTCCAGCTCGGGCGCGTTCCTTCCATCGAGGACAAAACCCTGATCATCCAGTTTCTCAAGACGTTGACGGGTGAATGGGGAGGCAAGCCTTTATGAAAATGTCTAACCGTCGCAACCTGGCATTGCTGGGCATCGTCGCCGTGATGCTGGCCTCGACGCTGGCGTTCCTGTACCTCAAATCGAACTCGAACGAGACGTCGACCTACGCTGAATCCCGTGACCTGATCGGTCGGATCAAACAGCTGAACGCGCAATGGGAAACCGAGATCCTCAAGGCCAGGATCGCCACCAACCACAACTACGATCCGCTGGCCACGCCGCTGACCGGGATGGCAGAACTGTGGGAGCGGTTCGACACCTTGGAGTCGAACCACGGTCGCAACGACTCGCCGATCTGGCGCGCCAGCCATGATGCATACCTGACCGCCATCCAGGAAAAGACCCGGCTGGTAGAGCAGTTCAAATCCCACAACGCGGTGCTGCGCAACTCGCTGGCGTTCCTGCCCACTGCCGAGGATGACATTCATGAGCAACTGGCCCGGCTGGTCGATGGCGACAAACTGCAACTGCAGAATATCGCCACCGACACTTACGATCTGCTGCTCAGCAGCCTGGAATTCGCCCAGGTCACCTCCGACGACAGGGCCGCCGACATTCTGGTCGGACTGAACAAGCTAGGGGTGAACAAGTTGCGCCTGCCTGAACAGTTTCACAGCCCGATCGATATTCTGAGCAACCACATTTCACTGATTCTGCGCGAACAACCGGTGGTCAACCGCTTGCTGGAAAACATCGAAGCAGTTCCCGTCGCCGAACGTCTGGACGAGATCACCAGCCTGTTGAATACGGACCAGCAACAGACTGATGCCATCGAGCAGCGCTATCACTTTTACATGCTGGTGTTCTCTGTGCTGCTGGTCTTGCTGCTGGTGTACCTGGCGATTCACCTGATGCGCAGTTTCACCACCATCAGTCGCGTCAACAAGGCCTTGAAAACCGCCAATGACGAACTGGAACTGCGAGTGGAAGAACGCACCCGCGAACTCAAGGACACCCAGAGCGAACTGCTCGACACCGCACGCCAGGCCGGCATGGCCGAGATCGCCACCAATGTGCTGCACAACGTCGGCAATGTGCTGAACAGCGTCAACATCTCGGCCGATCTGGTCAGCCGAAAACTGCGCGCCAGCAAGGCCCAGGGGTTGGGCAAGGCAATGCAACTGATCAACGAACACCCCGGCGACCTTGGCACCTTCCTCACCCAGGACGACAAAGGCAAATTGCTGCCTGGCTACCTCAATCAACTGGTGGAGGCCATCGCCCTCGAACAACAAAGCATGACCGACGAACTCGCGCAGTTGAGCAAAAGTGTCGACCACATCAAGGACATCGTCGCCACCCAGCAATCCTACGCGGGCGCCAACAGCCTGATGGAGCCGCTGCACATCAGCGAATTGCTCGAGGACGCCCTGCGCATGAACGCCGGCGCGCTGACCCGCCATCACGTCACGGTGGTCAAGGAGTACGGTGAGGTGCCGCAGGTCATGGGCGACAAACACCGCTTGCTGCTGATCCTGATCAACCTGATCAGCAACGCCAAATACGCCATGTCCGACCTCAGCAATCGTCCGCGGCAAATGACCCTCGGGGTCAAAATCGTCGACAACGAGACGCTGCAAGTCAGCGTCAAGGATGACGGTGAAGGCATCGCTGCGGAAAACATGACGCGCATCTTTGCCCACGGTTTTACCACCCGCAAGGAAGGTCACGGCTTCGGCTTGCACAGCTGTGCCCTGGCCGCCATCGAAATGAACGGCCACCTCACCGCCCACAGCGACGGGCCGGGCAAGGGCGCGCAATTCACCCTGCAGATCCCGCTGAAACCTGTCACGGAGGTAGCATGAGCGAACAGTCGAACCGGCGCATTCTGCTGATCGACGACACACCGTCCATTCATGTGGATTTCCGCAAGATCCTCACGCCGACGCCGGTGCCGACTGTCGAGCTGGACGCAATGGAAGCGGCGCTGTTTGGCAGTGAAGTGAAATCCACCCGCCTCCCGTTCGAGCTGGATTCGGCGTATGGCGGGCAAGAGGGCCTGGGCAAACTTAACGATGCCTTGAAGGAAAGCCGCCCCTATGCGCTGGCCTTCGTCGACATGCGAATGCCGGAGGGCTGGGACGGTGCAAAGACGATTGAGCATTTGTGGCAGGAAGACCCGCGTCTGCAAGTGGTGGTGTGCACCGCGTATTCCGACTATTCGTGGGATGAACTGCTGGACCGGTTGCAGGCCCATGACCGGCTGCTGATTCTGAAAAAACCGTTCGACAACATTGAAGTCCAGCAGATGGCCAACACCCTGCTGACCAAATGGGACATGACCGAAAGGGCCTTTGTGCAGATGAGCCATCTGGAGCATCTGGTGGACCAGCGCACGACCCAATTCAAACAGGCCAGCGAGGCGCTGCAGCGGGAAATCGACGAGCGCAAACAGCTTGAATCGCAACTGGTGCAGTCGGAAAAACTCGCTTCACTGGGGCAACTGGCGGCCGGTGTCGCCCATGAAATCAATAACCCCATCGGCTTCATTTCCTCCAACCTCGGCGCCCTCGATGGCTATTTCAAACAGCTGCAGGAAATGCTCGACGCCTATCGAGATGCAGAAGAGGCCATTGGTTCCAGCGAGCTGGTCGAGCGCCTGCATGAACTGCGTGACCGGATCGAGCTTGAATTCCTGCGCGACGACATACCGCTGCTGATCAAGGAATCCAAGGACGGCATCAGCCGCGTCGGGCAGATCGTCAAGGACCTGAAGGACTTCTCGCGGGTGGACTCCAACCAGGAGTGGCAGTGGGCGAACCTGCAGCACGGCATCGAATCGACGCTGAACATCGTGGCCAATGAACTGAAGTACAAGGCCGATGTGGTGAAGGACTATCAGGTCTTGCCCGATATCGAATGCCTGCCTTCGCAGATCAACCAGGTGATCATGAACCTGATCGTCAACGCGTCGCAGGCCATCGGCGCGGAACGTGGGACCCTCACCCTGCGCACCGGGGCGGAAGGGGGAACCGTATGGATCGAAGTCGCCGACACCGGCGCCGGCATCCCGCCGGAAAGCCTGCAGAAAATCTTCGACCCGTTCTTCACTACCAAACCGGTGGGCCAGGGGACAGGGCTGGGCCTGTCCCTGTCCTATGGCATCGTGAAGAAACATAGGGGGGATATTTCGGTGGTGAGTGAAGTTGGCGTTGGCAGCACTTTTCGGGTCGAACTGCCGATCCACCAATCAAAACCCGCAGCCTGAACACCCACCGAGCCGGCTCCTGCAAAGGTGTTCCGCGTGCGTTATGTGGCTTCCTGGAAATCCATCTCCGGGGGCTGACGACGGAATCCGCCGGTCAGCACCGCCAGGTACACCACGCCAATCGCCAGCCAGCTCAGGCCCAGGTAAATCGCCAGGTGATCGAGGCTGACCATCAGCCATAAATCCGCCGCCAGGCCAATGAACGGGAAAATCAGGAACAGCACCCACTCACGCAGCCCCTTTTTCTCGCCGCCAATCCAGTAATGAAAGATCACCGACAGGTTCACCAGACTGAACGCCAGGAACGCGCCGAAGTTGATGAACGAGGTCGAGGTGGTGACGTCCAGTTTCAGCGCCAGCAACGCCACCACTGCGCACAGCAGGATGCTGTTGATTGGCGTCCCGAAACGCTCATGCAACGTACCGAAGAAGGATTTCGGCAGCACACCGTCGCGGCCCATGGCATACAGCAGCCGCGAGCCACTGGCCTGTGCCGACAGACCCGAAGCGAATTGACCGACGATCAGGCCGATCAGGAAGATCGACACGAACAGGTCGCCACCGATGTTGCGGGCAATTTCATAGGCCGCCGAGTCGACACTGTCGAACTGGAAAGACGGATGCGCAATCTGCACGAAGTACGACACGCCGACGAAGATCAGCCCGCCGATCAGGGTAATCAGCATGATCGCCCGCGGGATGGTGCGGCGCGGGTCGCGGGTTTCTTCGGTCAGGGTGCTGACCGCGTCGAAACCGAGGAACGAGTAACAGGCGATGGCCGCACCGCTCATGATCAGTGGCATCTGCATGTCACCGTTGAAGAACGGTTTGACCGACCATAACGGCGTGCTCGCATCGCCGCCGACGTAATGCACGCACAGCGCGACGAAGGCAATCAGCACCAGGAACTGCACCAGCATCAGCAAGGCGTTGATGCCGTTGGCCAGTTTCAGGCCAACGATGTTGATCGCGCTGGTGATGCCGATGAACGCCAGCACCCAGACCCACTGCGGCACCGCCGGGAACGCGGAGTTGAGGTACACCGCGCCGATCAGCCAGATCGCCATCGGCAGGAACAGGTAATCGAGCAGCACTGCCCAACCGGCGATGAAACCGAGTTTCGGGCTGATCGCCTTGCGCACATAGCTGTAAGCCGAGCCGGCCACGGGAAATGCCGAAGCCATTCGGCCGTAACTCATGGCGGTGAAGAACATCGCCACCAGCGCCGCGAGGTACGCGGCCGGCACCATGCCGGCGGTGGATTGAGCGAGGATGCCGAACGTGCCGAGCACAATGATCGGCGTCATGTAGGCGATGCCGAACAGCACCACCGACCCTAATGAGAGGGTGCGTTGCAAACGAGCCATGAGCGACTACTCCGAATTTTATTGGATTTATGGCAGAGCCGAGTTCGGCGCAAATTACGGGTATTGCGTTTGTTGTTCTGGGTGAATCGTCAAACAGGTGTGTCGACCGGTCTGACGCCTTCGCGAGCAAGCCCGCTCCCACATTTGATCTCGGACGTTCAAAAAACCAATGTGGGAGCGGGCTTGCTCGCGAAGACGCCAGCCCGGGCGACACAAAATCCGAATCAGCGCGAAGGAATCAGCAGCTCCCGAAGTCCGGATGCGTGCTCGACCATCTCCCCCGGCAACTTCAGCCGCTGATCATCCAGATACCGATAATCCTGCCGCGCCGCCGTCAGCTGATTCAGGTCCAGCTCAACCGCAAACCGCCCCTCCTCCCGCCCGGCCTCGAACAACAACGTGCCCAACGGATTCACCAGCGCACTGCCGCCAGCAAACACCAGCCCGCCATCGCCCTCTTCGACCCGGTTGACCATCAGCGCAAACGCCTGGTTTTCCTGGGCGCGGGCCATGATCGCGGTGCGGTGAGTCGGGCCGTAGGGGTCCATGTTGCCGTTGGTGACGATCAGCAATTCGGCGCCCAGTTGCGCCAGGGCGCGGGCGGTTTCCGGGAATTCAATGTCGTAGCAAATCAGCAGGCCGACCCGCACGCCGTTCCACAGGCACGTGGCGTAGCGGTCGCCCGGTTCGTACACACCGCGGTCCGACGCCCACAGGTGCGTCTTGCGGTATTTCAGCGCGATGCCTTCAGGGGTGATCAGCAGCGTGGTATTGAAAAAACGACCGTTGTCGTTCTCGGCCGTACCGATCACCACGGCGATGTTGCGCTCGCGGGCCGCGGCGGCGACCGCGCTGACGGTGGGGCCGTTCAATGGTTCGGCCACCGCCGCCACCGTCTCGGCCGACGGGAAGCCCATCAGGTGGCTTTCCGGAAACATGATCAGCTGCGTGTCGGCCGCGCAGGCAGCAATCGTCGCCAATGCGCGTTCGAGGTTGTAAGCCGTGTCGTTGTCACGGCCCGCCAGTTGGGCGAGTTCGACCTTCATGGGTAGTCCTTGTTCTAGTGGCCGGGCGGCAGAAAGATTGCCCGGCCGTTGTCTGTGCGCCAGTATGCGCAGCAAGCAACCGGCCAGGGAATCACGCGGCCGGGGTAACCCGATAGGGGTAGACCCATGACACTCTCGTTAGACGACATCGCCTGGCACCGTTCGGTCGGGCAACTGATCGACGCCCTCGACAAGCCCAATTTCTGGACGCAGCTGGTGCGCCTGCTGGATCAGTACGTGACCTTCGACAGCTGGGTGGCGCTGCTTTTCAGCGCCGATCAGCCCCCGCAAGTGTTCGCCGAATGCCCGGGTGAAGACGGCAGCCCCGATCAGTTGTTCCAGGATTACCTGCGCGGTTTGTACCTGCTCGACCCGTTCTACATCGCCTGCCGCGAGCAGTCGCGCACCGGGCTCTATCGCCTGTCGGAAGTGGCGCCGGAGCACTTCGAGCTGACCGAGTATTACCAGCGCTACTTTCGTCTGAATGTGGTGGCCGACGAAATCCAGTTCAATTGCCAGCTCGAAGGCGACCGAACGCTGTGCCTGTCACTGGGCAGCAAGCAGCGTTTCAGCGGTCAGCAGATCGCCTTGCTGTCGTTGATCCAGCCGTGGGTGCTCGGCCTGTTGCGCCAGCGCCTGCCGTACGAAATCAACGAAGTCGTGGCCCTCGCGCCGGCGCCGGTCCAGGGTGACTGGCGGGTTCAGCTGGAAGCCTCGGTGCAGCAACTCAAAGGCGCGCAACTGACCGCGCGCGAGCTGGATGTCGGGCGTTTGATGCTCAGCGGTTGTTCCAGTAAAGAAATCGCCCGTAAGCTGGAAATCTCTGTCGAAACCGTGAAAGTCCACAAGAAACACATGTACAGCAAGCTGGGGATCAAGTCCCAGTCCGAGCTGTTTTCGATTTTTCTTCAGGCGCAAAATGCCTGACACCGTGCTGCAATGCTTTTCTGTGGGAGCGGGCTTGCTCGCGAAAACGCTGGTTCAGTCGACATCAATGTTGAATGAAAGATCGATTTCGCGAGCAAGCCCGCTCCCACAGTGATTTTTGTTTAGCCATTACATTGAGTCCGAACCCAAGGAAACCGTATGAGCCTGTCACTCCTGAGCCGCTACGCCTTCTTTGCCGCTTGCGTGATCTTCACCCTCGCCAGCCTGCCCTTCCTGGAACACGACTGGCTCTGGCCGATCACCGTCGTCACGGGCGTGCTCAGCCTGATCGGCCTGTTCGATCTGCTGCAAAGCCCCCACGCGGTGCGCCGCAACTACCCGATCCTCGGCAACATCCGCTACCTGGTGGAGGGCATTCGTCCGGAAATCCGCCAGTACCTGCTCGAATCCGACAGCGACGCCCTGCCCTTCTCCCGGGCCCAGCGTTCGCTGGTCTATTCGCGCGCCAAGAATGAAAGCGCCGATAAACCTTTCGGCACATTGATCGACGTGTACCAATCGGGTTTCGAGTTCATCGGCCACTCCATGCGCCCGGCCCCGTTGAGTGATCCGAGCAGTTTCCGCACCCTCGTCGGCGGCCCGCAGTGCACTCAGCCGTACTCGGCATCGGTGTTCAACATCTCGGCCATGAGTTTCGGCTCCCTCAGCGCCAACGCCATTCGCGCGTTGAACCAGGGCGCCAAACTCGGCAACTTTGCCCACGACACCGGTGAAGGCAGCATCAGTGCCTATCACCGGGAAAACGGCGGCGACCTGACCTGGGAACTCGGCAGCGGCTACTTCGGTTGCCGCACCGCAGACGGGCGCTTCGACCCGGAACGCTTCGCCGCACAAGCGCAAACGCCGCAGGTGCGGATGATCGAGATCAAGATGTCCCAGGGGGCCAAACCCGGACACGGCGGGATTCTGCCCAAGCACAAAGTCACCAGGGAAATCGCCGAAACCCGCGGCATCCTGATGGGCGAAGACTGCATCTCGCCGTCGCGGCACAGCGCGTTTTCCACGCCGATCGAACTGATGCACTTCATCCAGCAACTGCGTGAACTGTCCGGCGGCAAGCCGGTGGGCTTCAAGTTCTGCCTCGGTCATCCTTGGGAATTCATGGGCATCGCCAAGGCCATGCTGGAAACCGGCATCCTCCCGGACTTCATCGTCGTCGATGGCAAGGAAGGCGGCACGGGGGCGGCGCCTGTGGAATTCACCGACCACATCGGCGTACCGATGCGCGAAGGTTTGCTGTTCGTGCACAACACGCTGGTGGGCCTGAACCTGCGGGACAAGATCAAACTCGGTGCCAGCGGCAAGATCGTCAGCGCCTTCGACATTGCCAGCGTGCTGGCCATCGGCGCCGACTGGGCCAACTCGGCGCGCGGCTTCATGTTCGCCATCGGTTGCATCCAGTCGCAGTCGTGCCACACCAACAAATGCCCGACGGGCGTCGCCACCCAGGACACCTTGCGCCAGCGCGCACTCGTCGTCCCGGACAAGGCGCAGCGCGTGTTCAACTTCCACCGCAATACCCTCAAGGCCCTGGCCGAAATGCTCGCCGCCGCCGGTCTCGAACATCCGTCGCAGTTGTCCGCCAAGCACCTGGTGCGGCGCATGTCGGCCACCGAGATCAAGCTGTTCTCGCAGCTGCATGTATTCTTGAAACCGGGGGAATTGCTCACTGGCGAGGTGAACGGCGAGTTCTATTCGCGCATGTGGCAGATGGCGCGGGCGGACAGCTTTGAGCCCAATGAAATGGCAGCGGCTTGAGACCAGCGGGGCGCTTCACCAGCGAAGCGCCTTGATCGGGGCCGGCTCTTTCATGACGATGAAACCGTAATCACCCAACAGATAAATCCGGTAGTACTGGCGCTCCACCAGCGCCGGATACCCCAGATACCCCACGCGCGTCGCATTGCGATGCTCCTTCTCCGCGACCACGTTGGTGATGCCCACTTTCGGCAGGTTCTCGGCCAGCATGAAAAAGTCGATGTTGAGCAGATAGTGCAACACCGGCATCTGCTTGAACGAACCTGCGGCAGCCTGCAACCAGTGATCGGAGTACGTCACCGACATGTAGATCCGCTTGGCCTCGCGCAGTTGTCGATGAGCCGCTATGTCGTGCTCGAGGCTGAACAGCGCACTGGTCGAGAAGGCTTTCTGCACCGTCAGCACCCGACCGTAAGCGAACGACAACGACAACATCGCCAGCAATGGCAGCACCAGCAACAACGGCAGCCGTTCATGGATCTGCGCCAGCGCCAGGTGGCTCAAGTAGAACAACAGCACCAGCAGCACGGCGAAACCCATCAAGGTCCGGGCGCCCTCGTTGAAGTCACGGAAAAACAGCGCGACACCCGACACCAACAGCGTCACTGCCGGCAAGGTCAGCAGACACAGCAGGCCAATCAGGCCTTTCTTCAGTCCGCTGTCCGGACGCGCTCGCACCTGCAGTCCCACCTGGATTGCACCGGCAATCGCGCAGAGCAACAGCGCAGCGAACACCCAGGCGAATCCGCCGTGAAACAGCAGCACGACCTTTTCCAGCACTCTGCCGATGTTGACGTGCAATTGCAGCAGCGGCGCGGCGGCCCAGTTCAATAACAACGCGCGATCCTGACTCATGAAGGCCACGGCACTGGCGCAATAAATCAGCCAGCCCAGGGTGACCTGCGCCAGTTTCCAGCCGATCAACCCGCACAGCTGGGGCCAGGCCACTCGGTCATTCACGCCCCTGAGCAGTTCCAGGCAACACAAGCCCAGAAACACATTCAGGCTGATCTGATACAGCCCCAGCGCCAGTGCAATCAGCAATGCCGGCACCAACCATTGCCGGCTGCGCGAGGGGTGACGAAAAGTGATCGCATAGATCACCGCCACCAGGCTCAAGGCCATGGCGGGACCGTCGTATTGATAAGACAGGTTCTGCAGAAAAAACGGGTTGTACCAGAGTGGCAGCGGCACCAGGCAACAGGCAATCGTCGGTTGTGGAAAGTAATGAAATGTCAGCCGGGTCAACGCCGAGGCCATGGCCAGCGTGGCGATCAACAGGGGCAACGGAAAGATGTTCGGCGCGGCGTTGCCAAACGTCAGCAGGTTGTAGAACAGCTGGGTGAACAAGCGTCCCTGCTCTGCCCAGGCCATGCCGGCCGACAGCGAACGCCAGTTGTCATCGATGTACGGGAAGTCCGCAAGAATCAGCGGCACGACATACAGCAACGTCGCGAGCAGAAAAAACAGCCAGACCTGGCGTGGCCCGAGTTCTTTACCGAGAAAATCGCTGAGCCGGCCCATGCTATAGCCCGAGCCGGTCTTTGCCACCGACGATGTCTTTCACCACATAGCGCGGCCGATGCTTGGCTTCGATGTAGATCCGCCCGACGTACTCGCCGAGGATGCCGATGCCGATCAACTGCACACCGCCAAGAAACAGAATGGCAGTCATCAGCGACGGGTAACCGGGGACGTTGTTGCCGAAGAAAATCTTGTCCAGAACCATGTACACCGCGTAAAGCACCGCGAAGATCGAAATGCTGCCGCCGATGTACGTCCACAAGCGCAACGGCACAGTACTGAACGATGTCACGCCTTCGAGGGCCAGGTTCCAGAGTTTCCAGCCATTGAACTTGCTGTTCCCCACCACCCTTCTTTCGCGCTCGTACTCCACCACCACGGTGTTGAACCCGGCCCACGACAGCACCCCCTTCATGAACAACTGGTGCTCGGGCAAGGTACGGATGACGTCGACCACCTTGCGATCCATCAACCGGAAATCGCCAACGTTTTCCTCTATCCGGGTGTACGAAATACGGTTCAGCACATGGTAGAACAGCGAGGCGGTGTGGCGTTTCAGGTAACCATCGGTGGCTCGATTACGGCGTTTGGCGAGCACCACATCCGCGCCTTTCTGCCACTCGTCTATCAACCGCGGAATGACACTGATCGGGTCCTGCAGATCGACATCCATGGGGATCACCGCGTCGCCCGTCGCATATTCCAGGCCGGCGAACAGGGCCGGCTCCTTGCCGAAGTTGCGCGAAAAGTTGATCAGCAGCACCAGTGCGTCGGTCTGCGCCAGCGCTTTGGCCTGCTCTGCCGTGCCATCGGAACTGCCATCGTTGATGAACACGATCTCGACCTCACTGCCGACGAGCCTCAACTCGCGGCGCACCGCCTGATAGAACAGGACGATCGCCTGCTCTTCGTTGAAGACCGGAACGATCAGCGAAACCTTCACGTTTCACGCTCCTGAACAATGCCGTGTAACTGTTCGACAGAGGCCGTCCGCCGTTGTTCTTGCGCGCCATCGGTCTGCCAGACCAGTGGGCGGCCCCTTACAACCAGCTTAGGTCAGGGCGGGCATCTGAGACATCCAGTAATATCGGGGTTTTGCAATTGCCCACGAATCACGCCACCCTGCGCGGCGCGCAACCTTCGGCGCCTCCATCCATTCTTAATTCAACACCCGTTCACGAGCCCCGCTGTCATGACGTTTGAACGCGATCACCGAATCGACTTTTTTCGAGGCCTGGCGCTGATCTTCATCTTCTGGGATCACGTGCCTCACAACCCCCTCGGTCAAATCACCCCGCGTAACTTCGGTTTCAGCGATGCCGCCGAAATCTTCGTGTTTCTGGCCGGTTATGCGGCGGTCCTGGCCTACGGCAAAATCCTTCAGCGCGATGGTTATCTGATCGCCTGCGTGAAGATCCTGCGCCGCGCCTGGGTGCTCTACGTGGTGCATATTTTCCTGCTGGCGATGCTGATGGGCATCGTGTTCTTCGCCAACAGCCATGTGGAAACCCGGGATCTGGTGGAAGAAATGGGCATGCACCATTTCATCACCAACCCGCAGCAAGCCCTGGTGGATGAACTGCTGCTGCGCTTCAAACCCAACCTCATGGACCCGCTGCCGTTGTACATCGTACTGCTGGCCGGATTGCCGCTGGTGTTGCCGATGCTGGTGCGTAAACCGTGGGCGGTGGTGGCCGTGTCGTTGACCGTGTACCTGTTGGCGCCGTGGTTCGGCTGGAACCTGGCGGCCATCAAGGATGGCGTGTGGTATTTCAATCCCGTGGTCTGGCAACTGCTGTTTGTGTTGGGCGGCGCGGCGGCGACTTACGGGCAGCGCCCCCGGTTACCTGACGCGCGCCCGTTGCTGCGCCGGCCGTTGTTTGTCAGTGCCGTGGTGTATGTGGTGGTTACCGGCGTGCTGACCGTCTCCTGGCGGTGGCCGGAAATTCATGACGCGCTGATGCCTGCGTGGCTGAGCAACCTGTTGTACCCGATCAGCAAGACTGACTTGTCGCCGGTGCGGTTGCTGCACTTTCTGGCGCTGGCGTATGTCACGGCGAAGCTGTTGCCCGATACCGGCTGGACGCAAAACTGGCTGGCGCAGCAAAGTTGTCGCATGGGGCGTTATTCGCTGGAAATCTTTTGCCTCGGCGTGTTGTTGGCGCCGTTGGCGGACATGGTCAATGCCATGACCGACGATGCGTTTGCCATGCAGATATTCACAGCCTTGGTGGGGGCGGGGTTGATGGCGTTGCTGGGGGCCTGGCTGGAGTTCAATAAACGGTTGAACCAGTCGGTCAACAGGTCGCAGCGTTCGGTAGCTGAACGGATCTCTTTGTAGGGGCTGGTTTGTCGGTGATAGCGATCTATCCGGCGGCCATTTTCTTTCGGGTGTACATATCCGTTGCTGCGGTGACGGCGGCTATTGGTTTCGCCCTTACGGCGAGTCACTTGGAAGAGCCCCAAGTAACCAAGGGCTCTTGCCCCTTTCGTTCGGTGCCTTTCGAGGGGGCGCTCAGATCAAAAACTGAAGGCGAGCTAACGCTCGGCCTGATGAGTGGTGGGAATCAAAAGCGTACACGATGCCCTGTAGGAGCGAGGCTTGCCCGCGAAAAACGTCTGGGCGACGCGCTCATTCAGACACCCCGCGTCATCGTTGACGTCCATCGCCAGCAAGCCGGCTCCTACAGGGGAATGCGTACGATCATTGAGACAGGTCGGCTGGCAGGCCGCCTCGTTTTTGCTTTGCTTTGCTTTGGCTTTTGATTTTGATCTGCCCCGTCGGGAGGCCGAGTGGAGGTTCTGCGCAGTGGGCAACCCGGCATGGATGCCGGGTTAGCCGCCCCCGGCCAGGGATGGCCGATGGCGGCGTGCCCACGGAGCAGGACCGGAGCGAGGGCATGGCGAGCATTAGCGAGCCACCGTACGTCAGGGGCGCGGGCGCTTGGTTATTTGGCGCTTTTCCAAGTAACCCGCCGTAAGGGCGGAACCGATAGTCGCCGTGACCACAGCAACGGATATGCCCCCCATCCAATCCCTAGGCCGCCGAGCGCACCGCAACACCAGTCGGCTGCAGCTTGAACACATAAAACAACACCGTCAGCAACAACAGGAACGCCGGGCCTACATACAGCGCCACGCGGGTGTCCGGGAAGTACGCCATCAGACCGACCACCAACACCAGGAACGCCAGCGCCAGGTACGAGCTGACCGGGTACAGCCACATCCTGTATTTCAGGCCGGCCCGTTCGCTGGCACTCAGGCCTTTGCGGAACTTGAGCTGGGCCAGCAGGATCATCACCCAGGTCCAGATGGCGCCGAAGGTGGCAATCGCCGTCACCCAGACGAAGACTTTCTCAGGCACCAGGTAGTTGAGCAGCACGCCCAGCAGCAAGGCGAAAATCGACAGCAGCAATGCACGACGTGGCACGCCGTTGTTCGACGTCTTGGCGAAACCGGCCGGGGCCTGGCCGTTCTGCGCCAGGCTGTAAAGCATGCGCCCGGTGCTGAAAATGCCACCGTTGCATGACGACAGCGCTGCGGTGATCACCACAAAGTTGATGATACCGGCGGCGGTCTTGATGCCCAGACGCTCGAACGTCATCACGAACGGGCTGCCTTGGGTGCCGATTTCATTCCACGGATAAATCGACAGAATCACGAACAACGCGCCGACGTAGAACAGCAGAATCCGCCAGAACACCGAGCCGATTGCATTGGGGATGGTCTTCTGCGGGTTCTTCGCTTCACCCGCGGTCAGGCCGATCATCTCGACGCCGAGGTAAGCGAACATCACCATTTGCAGGGACATCAGCACGCCTTGCACGCCGTTGGGCATGAAGCCGCCGTGGGCCCAGAGGTTGGAAATCCCCAGCGCCACACCGTCGTTACCGAAACCGAACGCGATCACACCGACGCCGCCAACCACCATCGCAATGATGGTGACGATCTTGATCAGGGCAAACCAGAATTCGAATTCACCGAAGGCTTTCACCGCGATCAGGTTGATCGAGCCCATGCTGACCAGCGCCGCCAGTGCCCAGATCCAGCGCGGCACCTCGGGGAACCAGACGCCCATGTAAACCGCCACCGCGGTGATTTCCGCAACGCAGGTCACCAGCCACAGGAACCAATAGTTCCAGCCGGTCAGGAAACCCGCCAAGGGGCCGAGGTAGTCTTGGGCATAACGGCTGAAGGAGCCGGCGACCGGGTTGTGCACCGCCATCTCGCCGAGGGCGCGCATAATCACCAGGATCGCCAGACCGCCGATGATGTAGGACAGCATGATGGCCGGGCCGGCCATTTCGATGGCTTTGGCCGAACCGAGGAACAGACCGACGCCGATACAGGCACCGAGCGCCATCAAGCGAATATGCCGTTCGCCGAGTTCGCGTTTAAGCGGGCCGCCTTGAGCGGTCTCGCCGTGGGGCAGGTGATTGCCGACTGGCATAGGGGTACAACCTCGTCTTGTTATTGGATATGACCACCGAGTGTCGAAGCGCTGGCTGATAAACCATTGCTTGACTGAACCGGTACTGCTTCGTGGGCAGAACCGTCCTGTAGGACAAAACCTTCAGGATCAGCGGGGCGTGCAGTATAAAAAGCTGACGTCAGAGAATTTCACTCTATAAATCACAAAATTCAGGCGTACATCTCGATAAAAACGCGATTTCAGGAGATGAATTGTCTTGGTTTTGTAGGATTTTTCGCCATTTAACACGCCGCCGAGTATTGCACGGTATTGGTGCAACGTCATGCCCCTGCCTGCGCGGCATTTACCCGTCGACCTCTCTAGTTCAAGCATTCCAGAGCATCACATTGCCTTTTGGGTGGAGGTGCCTTTGTGGCGAGGGGATTTAGCGAAACGTCGCACCGCCCCGTTGGGTGGCGCAGCCGCCCCAAACCAGTCATCCGTTCTTTCAAAGAGATCGCGTTTGAAGGGTTTACGACTGCTGCGCAGCCGAACGGGGGCAAGCCCCCTCGCCACAAAAGCGTCCTCGCCATCAGTCGCAGTGGATCCATGATATTTGTGTATTCACAATATTTTCCCCATTGCCAACCACCGACTAAGCTTCAGACAAGTCCGATCAATCTGCGTGAATGGATCAGTCGACTATGGGTGCTTTGTGGCAAACCGATTCGAGTAAAACTGTGGTTCCGACTGAACGTGTGGATGAAGCGCCTTTACCCGAAAAACCTCGCCGTAGTCGCACGAAACACGGCTGGGGTGCCTTCTGGTTGTTGCTGTTGATAATCGCGATTGTCGTGGGTCTGGCTGCCGCCAAGGAAATGCGCACCTCGAAACTTCAATCCCGGGAAGTCAGCAAATTTGCCGCGACCCTGAAATACGATTTGCAACCCGGCCCCAGCGACGCCATTCGCTACCCCGGTGCCGGGCCATTCGATCTGCGATTGGGCTATAGCTCGCTGGGTGAATTCCTGCCGCGGCTGCTCAAGCGTGATTACGTCATCTCGGCCCAGACCCGTTTCTCCCAGGCGCTGATGGACTACAGCGACAAGGGCTTTTTCGTGCCCTATCCGGAGAAGATCCAGGCCGGTTTGCTGATCACCGATTGCCGGGCGGCGCCGTTGTATCAGTACAAATATCCGCAACAACTCTATTCAAGCTTCGATGCGATCCCGCCCGTGGTGGTCAACAGTTTGCTGTTCATCGAAAACCGCTTCCTGCTCGACCCTCGTCAACCCCGGGCCAACCCCGCCGTGGATTGGCCGCGGTTCGGCATGGCCGCGTGGTCGCAGGTTGCCAAGTTGCTGCACATGCCCGGCCAGTCTGCGGGCGGCAGTACCCTGGCGACGCAACTGGAAAAGTACCGTCACTCACCGGATGGCTTGACGGTGTCGGGGGCGGAAAAAATCCGCCAGATGATTTCCGCGACCGTGCGCGCCTATCAGGCCGGCCCGGAAACCCTTGAGGTTCGCAAAAACGTGGTGCGCGATTACCTCAACAGCGTACCGCTGTCGGCCGTGCCGGGGCACGGCGAAGTACACGGCATGGCCGAAGGTTTGCGCGTCTGGTACGGCGCCGATTTCACAAAAGCCAATGAACGGCTGGCCAGTACCGATACGGATCCCAAGAGCATGGCGGAAAAAGGCCTGGCCTTGCGTGAGATGCTGTCGCTGATGATCGCCCAGCGCCGCCCTTCTCACTACCTGACCAAGGGCCGTGACGAACTGGCCGACCTCACCGACAGTCACATTCGTCTGCTGGCACAGAACAACGTGATCGATGCGCCGTTTGCGGCGGCCGCACTGGCCAGTAAAGTGACCTACCGCGACTGGCAGACCCAGCCAACCATTCAACCGATCGAAACCAACAAAGGCATCAGCGTGGCGCGCAGTCGACTGGGCGGCTTGCTCAATCGGCCGCTGTACGACCTCGATCGCCTCGACCTGTCGGCCACCACCACCCTGCAAGGCGACCTGCAAACCCAGGCCACCGAATACCTCAAGCATCTGGCCGACCCGGTCTTTGCAACGCAAATCGGCCTGATGGGTGAACGCCTGCTCACGCCCACCAGCACCACGCAAGTGCGCTACAGCTTCACGCTGTTCGAACTGACCCCGGACGGCTCACGGGTGCGAGTGCAGACCGACAGCACCGATCAGCCGTTCGACATCAACGAAGGCAGCAAGCTGGAATTGGGCTCCACCGCGAAAATGCGCGTGCTGACGACTTACCTGCAAATCATCGCCGAGCTGCACGACAAGTACGCCGAGATGACCGTACCGGAATTGAAGAAAGTCGACGTTCCGGATCAGGATCGACTGAGCCGCTGGGCCGTCGATTACCTGATCGAGAACAAGGATCGCAACCTGCCGGCCATGCTCGGCGCCGCACTGGACCGCAAGTATTCGGCCAGCCCTGGCGAAGCTTTTTTCACCGGTGGCGGGCTGCACACCTTCGTCAACTTCCGCAAGGAAGACAACGGCCGCATACCGACCCTGCGCGATGCCCTGCGTGAATCGATCAACCTGCCGTTCATTCGGCTGATGCGGGATCTGGTGCGCTATACCACCTACTCCGGCCCGAACAACAGCGCTGCACTGCTCGGGGACGACCGCGACCCTCGGCGTCAGGAATACCTGGCCGAATTCGCCGACCGCGAGGGCACCTCGTTCCTGCTCAAGTTCTGGAAAAAATACAAGAACAAGGACACCCAGGCACGCCTCGAAACGTTCCTCGACAGCATGCGCCCGACGCCGATTCGCATCGCCGCCGTGCATCGTTATCTGCTGCCGCAAGCCAGCCAGGAAAGCTTCAACGCCTTTGTGCGCGCGCACCTCACAGGCGTCAAACTCACCGAAAAACTCACGGATGAACGCCTCCAACGGCTCTACGAAAATTACAGCCCCGGCATCTACGACTTGCCGGACCAGGGCTTCATCGCCAAGGTTCATCCGCTGGACTTGTGGCTGATGGGCTACCTGCTGAACAACCCGGATGCCAAGTGGAGCCAGATCGTCAAAGCCAGTCAGTTCGAGCGTCAGGAAGTCTATAGCTGGCTGTTCAAGAGTCGTCACAAGGGCGCCCGCGACAGCCGTATCCGCACCATGCTGGAGATCGAGGCGTTTCTCGACATTCACGCGCGCTGGCAGAAAGTCGGCTACCCGTTCGATCACCTGGTGCCGTCGCTGGCCACCGCCATCGGCAGTTCCGGCGACCGTCCGGCGGCGCTGGGCGAGCTGATCGGCACCATCCTCAACGACGGCGTGCGCATGCCGACACTGCGCATCGACACCCTGCACTTCGCGGCGAATACACCGTATGAAACCAAGTTGATCAATGACCCGGACGCCGGCAAACGGGTGATGCCGTCCGAAGTGGCCGCAGCCATGCGCGAGGCCCTGTCGCAAGTGGTGGATGCCGGTACGGCGAAACGCGTGTCCGGCAGTTTCATCACGTCCGATGGCAAACCATTGGCCATGGGCGGCAAGACCGGCACCGGGGATAACCGCATCGAAGCCATCGGTTCCGGCGGGCGGATTCTCAGTTCGAAGTCGATCAACCGTACGGCGACCTTCGTGTTCTACATCGGCGACACCCACTTCGGAACATTGACCGCCTTCGTGCCGGGACGCACGGCCGAAGCCTTCAAGTTCACCTCCGCATTGCCGGTACAAGTGCTCAAAGGCATGGCGCCAATTCTGACACCGTACCTGCAACCGGGAAGTCACACCGGATGCCTGCCGGTTGAGGTCGCTCGGCGCTGACACTGCCTTCCTGATCCCCCCAGATATATCCCCCTTCTGCGCAGAGGTCGCTCAAACGCGGCCGGTCGCGGCCTCTTCGACCGTTGGTCGCCCTACCTTGCCCTCTCAATAAGATATATCTTGAGTTGTATCTAAACACGACAGAGAGAAGGAAAAATGAGAGACCATCATTCCCCCCACCGCGAACACGGCGATGGCCGCGACGGCTTCGAAAAACGTCCCGGCCGCGAGCGCGGCGGTCGCGGGCCACGGGTATTTGCCCCCGGCGACCTGAAATTGCTGCTGCTGGCACTGATTGCCGAGCAGCCCTGCCACGGCTACGACTTGATCCGCCAGATCGAAGGCATGTTCGACGGCGCCTACAGCCCCAGCCCCGGCGTGATCTACCCGACCCTGACGTTTCTGGAAGAAAGCGAAATGATTCTGGGTGACGCCGAGGGTGGCAAAAAACGCTACAGCGTGACCGACGCCGGACGTCTGTCATTGAGCGAGCAAGCCGTCGCTCTCGAAGGTGTGCGGGTGCGCATCGATGTCAGCAAACGCTCGCTGCGAGGCCATGATCGCCCGCCGGAAATTCACGAGGCGGTGCACAACCTGCGTCATGCCTTGCAACTGCACCACGGCCGCTGGAGCGTTGAAGAAATCCAGCGCGTCGCCGCCCTGCTCAACGACACCGCCAAAGCCATCGTCGACGACCCAGCCGTTCCAACCGCATCGGAGCAAGCCGAATGACTGAAGTGATCCAAACCATTCACCGTGTGATGCACGAGATCAAACGCCGTCGCCTGCAAGTGCTGCGCGTGGTCGACCTGACCCCGCGTATGCGCCGGATTACCTTGGGTGGGCCAGAGTTGGCTGGCTTCGTCAGCCTCGGCACCGATGACCACGTCAAACTGTTGTTCCCGCAGAACGCGGCGGAACAAGCGGCGCTGGAAACCCTGGTACTTGGCGCCGGAAAGGACAATGGGCCGATGCCGGCGATGCGTGACTACACGCCGCGCCGCTACGACCTGGACACGCTGGAACTGGACATCGACTTCGTGCTGCACGGCGACGGCCCTGCCTCGACCTGGGCCGAACAGGCCAAACCGGGGCAATTCCTGCACATCGGCGGGCCACGGGGCTCGATGATCGTGCCGGACATCTTCGACAGCTATTTGCTGATCGGCGATGAAACCGCCCTGCCCGCCATCGCCCGTCGCCTGGAAGGGCTGGCGGCCAATCGTCGTGCGCTGGTGATTGTGGAAGTGGAAAACGGCGCCGAGCAGCAGCGCCTGGAAAGCGCCGCGCAAGTCAACGTCATCTGGGTGTTGCGCGAGGGCGGCAGGAACAATCTGCTGACCACCGTGAAAGAGTTGCAGGTGCCCAGCGGCAATCTGTACGCGTGGGTGGCGACCGAGACGAAAGTGTCACGACAGATTCGTCGGGTGTTGCTGGATGAGCACGGGTTGAATGAACAGTTCGTCAAGGCCGTCGGCTATTGGCGCCTGGACGACAGCGACGAGGAATAACGCCATACAAACTGTAGGAGCCGGCTTGCTGGCGATGGCGTCCTTGAAATCGATGCAGGGTTCAAGGGACCTATCGCCAGCAAGCCGGCTCCTACAGGTCCGTGTGATTCAGGCGTATCACCGCCACCGATCCAGTGCGATCAGCACCAAGGCAATCACCAAAAACCCCGCCAACAATCCGCCTGCATTCGCAAACACCTGTGGATAACCCAGCGTGTCCACATCAATGAATGGGTACGGATAAGCCGCCAGCAGATGCCCACGCAACAATGCATAGGCGAAGTACACCAGCGGGTAGATCACCCACAGTGCGATGTGCCAAAGACGCAACGTGCCCTTCGGCACACAGTAAAACCACCAGGCCAGAAACAGCAGCGGCATGACGTCATGCATCAGCTCATCGGCCAGCCATTGCCAGCCTTCGGGATGCCACAGATGGCGCAACAGAATGTTGTAGGCAAGGCCGACCACGGCGATGCTCACCGCAATCCCGCTGCTCACCCAAGGCTGCAAAAACCAGCGTCGCGCCGCCGAGTCGCGGGACGTCCATTCGCAGGTCAGTACGGTCGCCACCAGCGTATTGGTCAGCACCGTGAAGTAACTGAAAAAGCTCACCAGCCCACCCAGCAGACTGGCCTCCAGACTCCAGCGCGAGTAGAGAATCAGGTACAGCTGAATGGCCAGCCCCGTCCAGCCCAGCACCGCGGACACCGCAACAAAACGACGCCTCGCGGCAGCACCTGGCGTCGACAGGTTGACCATGTTCAGAGCGGACGCTTGGTGCGCATCAACTTCACATACAGGCGTTCAACCTTCTCCCGCGCCCACGGGGTTTTGCGCAGGAACGTCAGGCTCGACTTGATACTCGGGTCACTCTTGAAGCAGCGAATGTCGATACGCTCGGCCAGGCCCGACCATTCGTAATGTTCCACCAGAGCGTTAAGGATCTGCTCCAGCGTCACGCCGTGCAGCGGGTTGTTGTTCTGTTCGGTCATGCCGGGCCTTCGAGCGATGTAAGGATGGGAAGCCGCGCACCTTAGCCGAGGGGGTGTTCGGGTGGAAGGGTTCTGTGCGCTATCTGATAAATGTAGGTCAAAGGTGACGGATCATCTGAACGCAATTCATTGCAGGAGCCGGATTGCTGGCGATAGCGATGTGTCAGGCGATATCAGCGTTGACTGATACGCCGCCATCGCCAGCAAGCCGGCTCCTAAAGGGTGTTCTGACTGTTACCAAATCCGAAAGAATTCATCTCGGCAAAAGGTCTTTCTCTATTTGTAACAGAACATTATCCTTGCGCCCGTTAAGCTGAAACGCTTCCGCTACCTGCTTCACTTCTGCTGTATCCGTTCATTCCTCAGAAAAAGACCCAGAATTTCTTCCTTATGCCTTATTTTCAAACTCCGCGAGACAGCGCTGTCTGCACTGCTGTTGCCAACCGAAAAGCCCTTAATCTGATCGGTGGGTTTACCGCTTTGAGCCTTGCCACTTGCACCCAGGCCGCTCCCGCGTTCGATAGCGAATCACCCTGGATGCTCGGCGACTGGAACGGCACTCGCACCGAACTTTCGGAAAAAGGCTACGACTTCAAGGTCGATTACACCGGCGAAATGGGCAGCAATCTGCACGGTGGCTACGACCACGATCGTACCGCCCGCTACAGCGATCAGTTCGGCCTCGGCGCTCATCTGGACTTGCAGAAGATTCTGGGCTGGGACGACGCAGAATTTCAGCTGACCATCACTGAGCGCAACGGCAACAACATCAGCAACGACCGCATCAACGATCCGCGAGTCGGTGGTTTCACTTCAGCTCAGGAAGTCTGGGGCCGCGGGCAAACCTGGCGCCTGACGCAAATGTGGTATCAGCAGAAATTCATCGACCGCAAACTCGACATCAAAGTTGGCCGTTTCGGCGAAGGCGAAGACTTCAACAGTTTCCCCTGCGACTTCCAGAACCTGGCGTTCTGCGGCTCTCAGGTTGGCAACTGGGTCGGTGGCATCTGGTACAACTGGCCGGTCAGCCAATGGGCGGTGCGGGTCAAATATCACCTGACGCCGCAGCTGTATGCGCAAGTCGGTGCGTATGAGCAGAACCCGTCGAACCTCGATCGCGGCAATGGTTTCAAGCTTAGCGGCAGTGGTACCCAGGGCGCGATCCTGCCAGTGGAACTGGTGTGGACGCCGAAGCTCAACGGCCTGCCCGGCGAATACCGCGCCGGTTATTACTACAGCAATGCCAACGCGACCGACGCCTACAGGGACAGCAATGGCCAGCCCGCTGCCCTGAGCGGCGAAGCCTATCGCAGCGCGTCGAGCAAGCATGGCGTGTGGCTCGGTATTCAGCAGCAGATCACCAGCCTTGCCAGCGATCACTCGCGCGGTTTGAGTGTGTTCGCCAACGGCACGATGCACGACAAGAAGACCAACGCCATCGACAACTATGTGCAGGCAGGTGTCGTCTACAAAGGCGTGTTCGATGCACGCGCCAAGGACGACATCGGTTTCGCCATGGCCCGGGTTCACGTCAATCCGGCGTACCGCAAGAACGCCGAGGCAAGCAACCAGGCACGCGCGGTCTACGACTTCGATGACCCGAGCTTCCTGCCGCCGCAGGACACCGAATACAGCGCCGAACTCTATTACGGCGTGCACGTCACGAACTGGCTGACCGTGCGCCCGAACCTGCAATACATCCGCCACCCCGGTGGCGTGGACAAGGTCGATGACGCGCTGATTGGCGGGATCAAGATCCAGTCATCGTTCTAAAGAACAACGCAACCCCCTGTAGGAGCCGGCTTGCTGGCGATGGCGGTGTCTCAGCCAACACATTCATCGCCTGACACACCGCTATCGCCAGCAAGCCGGCTCCTACAAGGGATCGCGTCAACCAAACAGTTTTTATATGAACCACGCCCGCGCCGGATCGTCATCTACAGTGAACTTGCGCGGGACTACTTGAAACTTCACGGAGAACCACACTATGAGCACTGATGGTGCTTTGAGTCGAAGCCGTCTATTGCCGACCCTGCTCGGCATTCTGCTTCTGCTAATGGGCCTGGCCATGCTGGCCGGGGGGATCAAGCTGAGCATGCTCGGCGGCTCGCTGTATTACCTGCTGGCCGGTATCGGCCTGGCACTGACCGGGGTGTTGCTGATTCTTGCCCGTCGCGCAGCCCTGGGGCTTTACGCATTAGTGCTGTTCGCCAGTACCGTGTGGGCCCTGTGGGAAGTCGGTCTGGACTGGTGGCAACTGGTGCCGCGCCTGGCCATGTTGTTCGCCCTTGGCATCGTCATGTTGCTGCCATGGTTCCGTCGCCCACTGCTGATCACCGGTCCCGCACCGATGGGCACCGGCGCACTGAGCATCGCCGTGGTGCTGGCGGGCGTTGCCGCACTGGCCAGCCAGTTCACCAACCCCGGTGAAATCAAGGGCCAACTGGACCGCGACAGCGTCCCGGGCATGACCAACACCGCGCCAGCCATGCCGGATGGCGACTGGAATTCCTACGGCCGCAGCGCCCACGGTGATCGTTACTCGCCACTGGCGCAGATCACTCCGCAGAACGTGAACAAGCTCGTTCCGGCCTGGACCTACCGCACCGGCGACCTGCCGGGGCCGAACGATCCGGGTGAAACCACCGCCGAAAACACCCCGCTGAAAGTCAACGGCATGCTCTACGTCTGCACGCCGCACAGCCAGGTGATCGCGCTTGACCCGGACACCGGCAAGGAAATCTGGCGTTTCGATCCGAAGCTCTCCACGCAGAACGCGGCGAACTTCAAGGGTTGGGCGCACATGACCTGCCGTGGCGTGTCGTATCACGATGACGCCGTTTACGCGTCCGAGCAGAGCCCGACCGGCACTGCCAGCGCTCCCGTCGCCAGCGTCTGCCCGCGCCGGATCTTCCTGCCGACCGCCGACACCCGTCTGATCGCCCTGAACGCCGACACCGGCAAGATGTGCGAAGACTTCGGCAACAAAGGCCAGGTCGACCTGAGCGCCAACATCGGCGGCTTCAACGCCGGTGGCTACTACTCCACCTCGCCTCCAGCCGTCACCAAAGACCTGGTGGTGATTGGCGGTCACGTCACCGATAACGTTTCCACCGACGAGCCAAGCGGCGTGATCCGCGCGTTCGACGTGCACACCGGCAAACTGGTGTGGAACTGGGACAGCGGCAACCCGGACGACACCACGCCGATTGCCGAAGGCAAGGTCTACACCCGCAACTCGCCGAACATGTGGTCCATGTTCGCCGTCGACGAAAAGCTCGGCATGCTCTACTTGCCGATGGGCAACCAGACCCCGGACCAGTTCGGTGGTGCGCGCACCCCTGAATCGGAACTGCACGCCGCCGGCCTGACCGCGCTCGACATCAACACCGGGCACGTGCGCTGGCACATGCAGTTCACCCACCATGACCTGTGGGACATGGATGTCGGTGGCCAGCCAACCCTGATGGACCTGAAAACCGCTGACGGCGTGAAGCCGGCGGTTCTCGCGTCCACCAAGCAAGGCAGCATCTACGTGCTGGATCGCAGCACCGGCCAACCGATCGTGCCGATCAACGAAGTGCCGGTTCCGCAAGGCGCTGTCGAAGGTGATCACACCTCGCCGACCCAACCGAAATCCGACCTCAACCTCATGCCGCCGCCTCTGCAAGAGCGCGACATGTGGGGCGTGACGCCGTTCGACCAACTGATCTGCCGGATCGACTTCAAGTCCATGCGCTACGACGGCCCGTTCACCCCGCCGTCGCTGCAGGGTTCGATCGTGTACCCAGGCAACTTCGGCGTGTTCGACTGGGGCGGCATCTCGGTTGACCCGGTGCGCCAGATCGCTTTCGTGAACCCGAGCTACATGGCGTTCAAATCGAAAATGATCCCGGCCGCCGAAATCGCTGCCCAAGGCCCGCGTAAAAGCGAAACCGAAGGCGTGCAGCCGAACAAAGGCGCGCCGTACGGCGTGGTCCTCGAAGCACTGCTGTCGCCAATGGGCCTGCCGTGCCAGGCGCCGGCGTGGGGCTATGTGGCGGCGATCGATCTGACCACCGCCAAAGTCCTGTGGAAGCACAAGAACGGCACCGTGCGCGACAGCTCGCCGGTTCCGATCCCGCTGAGCATGGGCGTGCCTAGCCTGGGTGGCACCATCACCACTGGTGGTGGCGTTGGCTTCCTGAGTGGCACCCTTGACCAGTACCTGCGTGCCTACGACGTGAAAAACGGTAAGCAGTTGTGGGAAGGTCGCCTGCCTGCAGGCGCGCAAACCACGCCGATGACCTACACCGGCAAGGACGGCAAGCAATACGTGCTGGTCGTTGCGGGCGGTCACGGTTCGCTGGGCACCAAGCAAGGTGACTATGTGATTGCATACAAACTGCCCGAGTAAGTTTTAGCGGCGGTAAAGAAAAGGCGACTCCCGCGAGGGAAGTCGCCTTTTTTGTGGATGAATGAACGCTATCCCTTGTAGGAGCCGGCTTGCTGGCGAAGCGGTCGAACAGCCACCCTCAACGTTGATTGTTAAACCGCCATCGCCAGCAAGCCGGCTCCTACAAGGGCGGTGTAGGTTCGATGAATTGCAGGCAACAAAAAACCCGCCGAAGCGGGTTTTTCATTACAGCAGCCAGAGGATCAAAAATCCTCCAGCCGCCACACTTCGTAAGCCGGTGTCTCGTAGGGATGGCTCTGTTTCAAAGCCGCCACCACCGACTGGATCAACTCATCCGCCACCACCAGCTCAACTTTCCATTCCTCGACCCGTTCGACCTGCCCCGCTTCACCAATGAACGGCTGACTGCCGTCCAATGGGCGAAACTGGCCCTGGCCCAACACCTGCCACGCGCAGTGATCGTAAGCCCCGATCCGCCCGCCACCGGCAGCGAATACGGCGCTCTTGACCACCTCGACATGGCTGTCAGGAACAAAAAAGCTGAGCTTGTACACGGCGCTTAGTTAACCCACACGCGAGCGTTACGGAACATACGCATCCACGGTGCATCTTCGTTCCAGTCTTCCGAACGCCACGAGTTCTGCACAGCGCGGAACACACGCTCCGGGTGCGGCATCATGATCGTTACGCGGCCGTCGCGGCTGGTCAAACCGGTGATCCCGCGCGGCGAACCGTTCGGGTTGGCCGGGTAGTTTTCGGTGACCTTGCCGTGGTTGTCGACGAAACGCATCGCCACGCAACCCGACAGATCGGCTTCCAGCAACGCTTCCTCGCTTTCGAACTCGGCATGACCTTCACCGTGCGCGATGGCGATCGGCATGCGCGAACCGGCCATGCCCTGCAGGAAGATCGAGTTCGACTCCTGGACCTGAACCATCGCAACGCGGGCTTCGAACTGCTCGGAACGGTTACGCACGAAGTGCGGCCAGAACTCGCTGCCCGGAATCAGCTCATGCAGGTTGGACATCATCTGGCAACCGTTGCACACGCCGAGGGTGAAGCTGTCGTTACGTTCGAAGAATCCCTGGAACGCATCGCGAGCACGGCTGTTGAACAGCGCGGACTTGGCCCAGCCTTCACCGGCACCCAACACGTCGCCGTAGGAGAAACCGCCGCAAGCGACCATGCCCTTGAAGTCGTTCAGGTCGACACGGCCGGCCAGGATGTCGCTCATGTGCACGTCGATCGCATTGAAACCTGCGCGGTCGAACGCGGCGGCCATTTCCACCTGGCCGTTGACGCCCTGCTCACGCAGCACGGCAACCTGTGGGCGGATGCCTTTCTTGATGTAAGGCGCAGCGACGTCCTGGTTGACGTCGTAGCTCAGCTTGACGCTCAGGCCCGGATTGTCTTCTTCCAGCAGCACGTCGAACTCTTGTTCGGCGCAGTCGGCGTTATCGCGCAGACGCTGGATCTGGTAGCTGGTTTCGGCCCACTGACGTTGCAGCAGACGACGCTGACCTTCGAACACCGTGTCGCCATTGAAGGTGATGTTGATCTCGCCGTTGTTCATCGGCTGACCGATCACCGACACGCAGTCGCCCAGGCCAGCAGCGCTGAACTGCGCGAGGATGTCCGGGGTGGCGTCCTGACGAACCTGAATCACGGCGCCCAGTTCTTCGTTGAACAGGATCGCGGCGATGTCGGCGGAGGTTTCTGCCAGACCGTCGAGGTTCAGGCTCAGGCCGCAGTGGCCGGCGAAGGCCATTTCCACAACGCTGGTCAGCAGACCACCGTCGGAACGGTCGTGATACGCCAGCAGGTGACCGTCGGCGTTGAGGCCCTGGATCACGGCGAAGAAAGCTTTCAGGTCTTCGGCATCATCGACGTCCGGCGCTTGCGAGCCGAGCTTGCCGTGAACCTGGGCCAGGATCGAGGCGCCCATGCGGTTCTGGCCACGACCCAGGTCGATCAGGATCAGGTCGGTGGTGCCTTTGTTCATGCGCAATTCCGGGGTCAGGGTCTGACGGATGTCAGCCACTGGCGCGAAACCGGTCACGATCAGGGACATCGGCGAGGTGACGGTCTTGTCTTCGCCATTGTCATTCCAGCGCGTGGCCATGGACATGGAGTCCTTGCCCACCGGAATGGTGATGCCCAGGTCAGGGCACAGTTCCATGCCGACCGCTTTAACGGTGTCGTACAGACGCGCGTCTTCACCCGGGTGACCGGCCGCGGACATCCAGTTCGCCGACAACTTGATGTCGGAGATCTTGTTGATGCGCGACGCGGCGATGTTGGTCAGGGTTTCGCCGATGGCCATGCGGCCCGACGCAGGAGCGTCCAGCAGTGCCAGCGGAGTACGCTCGCCCATGGCCATGGCTTCACCGGTGTAGACGTCGAAGCTGGTGGCGGTGACGGCAACGTCGGCCACCGGAACCTGCCACGGGCCGACCATCTGGTCACGGGCCACGAGGCCGGTGATGGTGCGGTCGCCGATGGTGATCAGGAAGCTTTTGCTCGCCACGGCCGGGTGATGCAGAACGCGTTCGACGCAGTCGGCAATCTCGAGTGTCGACGGATCGAAGTCGTCACCCAGTTCGTTTTCACGAACGGCCGAACGGTGCATGCGCGGGGCTTTGCCCAGCAGCACTTCCAGCGGCATGTCCACCGGGCTGTTGCCGAAGTGGCTGTCGGTGACCGTCAGTTGCGGCTCGGCAGTGGCCTCGCCGACCACGGCAAACGGGCAACGCTCACGTTCACAGATCGCCTGGAAGCGTTCGAAGTCCGCCGGGCCAACCGCCAGGACGTAACGTTCCTGGGATTCGTTACTCCAGATTTCGTGCGGGGCCATGCCCGGCTCGTCGTTTGGAATGTTGCGCAGTTCGAAGCGACCGCCACGATTGCCGTCGTTCACCAGTTCCGGGAACGCGTTGGACAGACCGCCCGCGCCCACGTCGTGGATGAAGCTGATCGGGTTCTTGTCGCCCAGCTGCCAGCAACGGTCGATGACTTCCTGGCAGCGACGTTCCATCTCAGGGTTTTCGCGCTGTACCGAAGCGAAGTCCAGGTCAGCCGAGCTGGTGCCGGTGGCCATGGAGGAAGCCGCGCCGCCACCCAGACCGATCAACATCGCCGGGCCGCCGAGTACGATCAGCTTGGAACCGACGGTGATCTCGCCTTTCTGTACGTGTTCGGCACGGATGTTACCCATGCCGCCTGCCAGCATGATCGGCTTGTGGTAACCACGAACTTCGTCGCCACGCGGGGTGGTGATCGACTGTTCGAAGGTACGGAAATAACCGGTCAGGGCCGGACGACCGAATTCGTTGTTGAACGCGGCGCCGCCCAGTGGGCCTTCGATCATGATGTCCAGCGCGGTGACGATGCGCTCAGGCTTGCCGTATGGCACTTCCCACGGCTGTTCGAAGCCAGGGATCTGCAGGTTGGATACGGTGAAGCCGGTCAGGCCGGCCTTTGGCTTGGCGCCACGACCGGTCGCGCCTTCGTCGCGAATCTCGCCACCGGAACCGGTGGACGCACCCGGGAACGGAGCGATCGCGGTCGGGTGGTTGTGAGTTTCGACTTTCATCAGGATGTGCACCGGTTCCTGCACCGCGCCGTACTGGCGGGTTTCAGGGTCCGGGAAGAAACGGCCGGCCACGTTACCGACGATCACCGAAGCGTTGTCCTTGTAAGCGGACAGAACGCCTTCGCTGTGCATCTGGTAAGTGTTCTTGATCATGCCGAACAGGCTTTTTTCCTGGCTCTGACCGTCGATGTCCCAACTGGCGTTGAAGATCTTGTGACGGCAGTGCTCGGAGTTCGCCTGGGCGAACATCATCAGTTCGATGTCGTGCGGGTTGCGCTTCAAGCCGACGAAGGCATTGACCAGGTAGTCGATCTCGTCTTCGGCCAGGGCCAGGCCCAGCTCGGTGTTGGCTTTTTCCAGCGCGGCGCGGCCGCCGCCCAGGACGTCGATCGCGGTCAGCGGTTTCGGCTCGGCATGGCTGAACAGGCCGGCGGCCTGTTCAAGGTTGCCGAGAACGATCTGGGTCATGCGGTCGTGCAGCGCGTCAGAGATCAGCTGCGCATCGGCGTCGCTGAACTGGCCGGCCACGTAGAACGCGATGCCGCGCTCCAGGCGCTGGATCTTGCTCAGCCCGCAATTGCGAGCGATGTCGCTGGCTTTACTGGACCACGGCGAGATGGTGCCGAAACGCGGCAACACCAGGAACAGGCGACCGGTCGGTTCTTGGACCGGAACGCTTGGACCGTACTTCAGAAGGCGCGCGAGCACCTGCTGTTCGTCGCCGGTCAGGACGCCGGTAACTTCGGCGAAGTGAGCGAATTCAGCATACAAGCCGCTGACAGCCGAAACCTTCTGGCTCAGTTGCTCAAGGAGTTTGCTGTGGCGAAAGGCAGAAAGGGCAGGAGCGCCGCGCAGGATCAACATCTTCGGGACAGCCTCGGGAAGGGGTGTGCTTTGAGGCCGTGCATTCTAGCCTAAACCGCCCGCGACATCACCCGAAACGGTACGGGCGGCGTCACCCGGACGTCGGGCCGGGTATTCAGGCCTGCAACAGCGGTCCGCCAGGTGTTATTTTTTGTGTCACAAAATGGGGAGCAGGCCCATTCCTGCGGGCTCCAGAGTGGTTTTTCGCTCTCTAGCAGACAAGGCCTTCGCTGTCGAGATATGGCGCTCGTGGTCCTTTGCGTATACTGCGCAGATGTTTTCCCCAACGGCTTTGCGTCCGCGGTACGCCAAATGGCTGATCGCAACCGGACTCTTCCTGGTGCTCAGTGGCTGTGTTGATAAACCCAACACGCTGGAGCGCGTAAAGGAGGATGGCGTGCTGCGGGTGGTTACCCGAAACAGCCCCGCCACCTACTTTCAGGATCGCAACGGTGAAACCGGCTTCGAATACGAGCTGGTGAAGCGCTTCGCCGAGGATCTGGGGGTCGAACTCAAGATCGAAACCGCCGACAACCTCGACGACCTGTTCAACCAGGTGGGCAAGCCCAACGGCCCGGTCATCGCAGCAGCCGGCCTGGTCAGCAGCGAAGCGCGCAAGAAGCAGGTGCGGTTTTCCCACTCCTACCTGGAAGTCACCCCGCAGATCATCTATCGCAATGGCCAGTCGCGGCCGACCGATGCAAAGGATCTGGTCGGCAAGAAGATCATGGTGCTCAAGGGCAGCACCCACGCCGGGCAACTGGCGGAGCTGAAACAGAAATTTCCCGGCATTGAGTACGAAGAGTCCGACGCGGTTGAAGTCGTCGACCTGCTGCGCATGGTGGATGAAGGCCAGATCGACCTGACCCTGGTCGACTCCAACGAAGTGGCAATGAACCAGGTCTACTTCACCAACATTCGGGTCGCCTTTGACCTCGGTGACGCCAGCAACCAGAGCTGGGCCGTCGCGGCCGGCGACGACAACAGCCTGCTCAACGAGATCAACGACTACCTCGACAAGGTGAAGAAGAACGGCACTCTGCAACGCCTGAAAGACCGCTACTACGGGCACGTCGATGTACTCGGCTACATGGGCGCCACCACCTTCGCGCAGCACTTGCAGCAACGGCTGCCCAAGTACGAGCAGCACTTCAAAACCTACGCCAAGAAAGAGAAAGTCGACTGGCGCCTGCTGGCGGCGGTCGGTTATCAGGAATCGCTGTGGCAAGCAGCCGTCACCTCGAAGACCGGCGTCCGCGGCTTGATGATGCTGACCCAGAACACCGCCCAGGCCATGGGCGTGTCCAATCGCCTGGACCCCAAGCAAAGCATCATGGGCGGCGCGAAGTACCTGGCTTATATGAAGGAGCAGCTGGACGAATCGATCCAGGAGCCGGACCGCACCTGGTTTGCACTGGCGGCCTATAACGTCGGCAGCGGTCACCTGGATGACGCGCGCAAACTGGCGGCCAAGGAAGGGCTGAACCCGGACAAGTGGCTGGACGTGAAGAAAATCCTGCCGCGCCTGTCCGAAAAGAAGTGGTACAGCAAAACCCGTTACGGCTACGCCCGCGGCGGCGAGCCGGTGCATTTTGTGGCGAACATCCGTCGCTACTACGACATCCTGACGTGGGTGACGCAGCCGCAGCTGGAGGGCAATCAGGTCGCCGAGGGCAATCTGCATGTGCCGGGAGTCGACAAGACCAAGCCGAATCAGGAAACCCCGCAGCTTTAACAAAACAGCGACGATCAAATGTGGGAGCGGGCTTGCTCGCGAAGGCAGTGTGTCAGTTAACGTTGATGTCGACTGATATACCGCCTTCGCGAGCAAGCCCGCTCCCACATTTTGGTTTTGTGTTCGGCTTAGGCTTTTGCGGCGGCCAGAATCAATGCCTTCATCTCGGACACCGCCGACTTGAACCCGACAAACAACGCATGTGCCACCAGTGCATGGCCGATGTTCAGCTCGTTGATGCCCTTGATCGCCGCGACCGCTTCAACGTTGTGATAATGCAAACCGTGGCCGGCATTGACGATCAGCCCCTGGGCCAGGCCAAACGCCACGCCATCCGCCACGCGCTTCAGCTCTTCAGCCACGTCCGTCGGCGTCTCGGCATCGGCATAACGACCGGTGTGCAACTCAATCGCCGGAGCACCCACGCGACGGGACGCTTCGATCTGCCGCTCGTCTGCATCGATGAACAGCGACACTTCGCAACCGATCTTCGCCAGGCGATCCACCGCAGCCTTGATCCGCGCTTCCTGCCCTGCCACGTCCAGGCCGCCTTCGGTGGTCAGTTCCTGGCGGGTTTCCGGTACCAGGCAAATGTGTGCCGGACGGATGCGTTCGGCGAACGCCATCATTTCTTCGGTGACGCCCATTTCGAAGTTCATGCGGGTTTGCAGCACATCCTTGAGCACCAGCACATCACGTTCCTGGATGTGCCGACGGTCTTCGCGCAGGTGCACAGTGATGCCATCGGCGCCCGCCTCTTCCGCGTCCAGTGCTGCCTTGACCGGATCGGGATAACGAGTACCCCGGGCCTGACGCAGGGTGGCAACGTGGTCGATGTTCACGCCAAGAAGAATGCGATTGCTGGTGGTCACGGAAGCACTCCTGAATTTAAAGATTCGGCGCACAGCATACGGGGAGACTAAGGCTTGCGAAACAGTTCGCGGCTGACGAGCGGACGACCGCCCAAATGAACGGCCAATGCCTGACGCATCAAACGTTTGGCGGCGGACAACGCGCCGGGGGCTGACCAGTCGGCGTCGGCCATGGCCAGCAACTCGGTGCCGTTGAACAGACCGGGTTGCAGCAGGTAGACCTGCTCCAGGCCGGCGTCCACTTGCAAACGATAGAGACCATTCGGGGCGATGGGTTCGCCGTGGATGTCGGTGGTCAGCGCGAAGCCATAACCGAGATCGTCGAGCAAGCGCCATTCGAAGGATCGCAGCAACGGCTCCAGCGGACGGCCTTCGGCCAGCGCAAGCAACGTCGCGGCGTAGTGATCGAAGACAGCGGGGTGCGGGTCTTCGGAGGGCAGCAGGCGGATCAGCAGTTCATTAAGATAGAGACCGCTGAACAGCGCCTCACCGATGAGCCATGTCGACGTACCGGCACTTTCCATGCGCCCGACATTCTTCAATTCACCGCGGCCGCGGAACTCGACTTCCAGCGGTACGAACGGCCGCGCCAGCGTCCCCGCCTTGCCCCGCGCACTGCGCAACACCGCCCGCAGCCGACCTTGCGGCGTGAGGAAGTCCACCAACGCGCTGTTTTCACGGTAGGCGCGGGAGTGGAGGACGTAGGCGGGTTGGCCGATGGGCTGGGACATGGAGCTCTCAATGACGGAATGCCGTTTTACAAACAGCCAAAACCAATGTGGGAGCGGGCTTGCTCGCGAATGCGGTGCAACAGCCAACATTAATGCTGAATGCTACATCCTCTTCGCGAGCAAGCCCGCTCCCACAGTAGATCCATGTGCTGCCAGACGCTTTACAGGTCGCCGTAACCCAGCGAACGCAAGGCGCGCTCGTCATCGGACCAGCCGCCTTTCACTTTCACCCAGAGGTTGAGCATGATCTTGGAGTCGAACAGCAGCTCCATGTCCTTGCGCGCCTCGGTGCCGATACGCTTGATGCGCTCGCCCTTGTCACCAATGATGATTTTCTTCTGGCCATCGCGCTCGACGAGGATCAAGGCATGGATGTGCAGGGTTTTGCCCTGCTGCTTGAACTCTTCGATTTCCACGGTGATCTGGTACGGCAGCTCGGCGCCCAGCTGACGCATGATTTTCTCACGCACCAGTTCGGCGGCGAGGAAGCGGCTGCTGCGGTCGGTGATCTGGTCTTCCGGGAAGAAGTGATCGTTTTCCGGCAGGTGCTCGGCGATCACTCGCTCCAGCGTGTCGAGGTTATGCCCGTGCTGGGCCGAGATCGGCATGATCTGCGCGTTCGGCAGCTGCTCCTGCAACCAGGTCAGGTGCGGCATCAGCTCGGCTTTGTCTTCGATGCGATCGGTCTTGTTCAGCGCCACGATCAGCGGGCCGGTCACGTACTGGACGCGCTCGAGGACCATCTGGTCTTCGTCGGTCCACTTGGTGCGATCCACCACGAAGATCACCACGTCGACGTCTTTCAACGCCGCCGAAGCGGTCTTGTTCATGTAGCGGTTCAAGGCCTTTTCGCCGCCCTTGTGCATGCCCGGGGTGTCGACGTAGATCGCCTGCACGGCGCCCTCGGTCTTGATGCCCAGCATGTTGTGGCGGGTGGTCTGAGGCTTGCGCGAAGTGATCGCCAGCTTCTGGCCGAGGATGTGGTTCAGCAGCGTGGACTTGCCCACGTTGGGACGGCCGACGATGGCAACATAGCCACAGCGTGTTGCGGTTGAATCAGTCATTGCCATTCTCCACACCCAGGGCAATCAGTGCTGCGGCGGCCGCTACCTGTTCGGCAATACGACGACTCACACCCTGACCTCGGCTTTTTTCATTCAGTAAGGTGATTTCACATTCGACGAAGAACGTCCGGCAATGCGGCTCACCCTGGATATCCACCACTTCGTAACGCGGCAGCTCACAACCACGCGACTGCAGGAATTCCTGCAAGCGGGTTTTTGGATCTTTGTTGGTGTCGACCAGCGTCAGGCCTTCGAACTCTCCGGCCAGCCAGGCCAGCACGCGCTCGCGCGCCACGTCCATGCCCGCGTCCAGGTAGATCGCACCGATCAACGCTTCCAGGGCATCGGCCAGAATCGACTCGCGACGGAAACCACCGCTTTTCAACTCGCCGGAACCCAGACGCAAGTACTCGCCCAGATCGAAACCGCGGGCCAGTACTGCCAGCGTCTCACCTTTCACCAGACGTGCGCGCAAACGCGATAACTGGCCTTCGCGGGCCAGCGGGAAGCGATCGAACAGCGCCTCGCCGGCAACGAAGTTGAGGATGGCATCACCAAGGAATTCCAGGCGTTCGTTGTTGCGCCCGGCAAAGCTGCGGTGAGTCAGGGCCAGGACCATCAGTTCCTGATCCTTGAAGGTGTAGCCGAGCTGACGCTCTAGACGGCTTAAGGAGACGCTCACGGTTTACCCACGCTGAGTTCGTGGCTGGATTCCACCGCCATCGCCGTGGTGTGGCGCAGGCTTGGGACAATTAACGCTGTGTTCAAAAATTACGTCCTGAATATCATTGTTTTCATGCGTCTGGCGCCGATTGTGGCGGTTCCAGAAATGCATTCGGCGCTGTGTTCAACAGCGCCGTGTGTGATTACTTGATCAGGCCAACCCGCGAAAAATTCGGCAGGTGACTGAGTTTGGGTTCCGGCCAGCTCATCCAGACTGCGAAGGCCTTGCCGACGATATTCTTGTCGGGAACCATGCCCAGCAGATCCTTGGGAATGCTCGGATCATCCCAGTAGCGACTGTCGTTCGAGTTGTCGCGGTTGTCGCCCATCATGAAGTAGTGCCCGGCAGGCACGGTCCACGTATGGTCCGGCGATGCGCGATAGCGGCTCATTTCCTTGCGGATCAGGTGCTCGGCGACGCCGAGTTTTTCCTTGTAGAGCTCTGCGCTGCCCAGCGTGCCCGGCTCGGAGCCGACCAGTTGCTCGGCAATCGACTCGCCGTTGACGAACAGACGCTTGTCGGCGGTGTAGCGGATCTGGTCACCCGGAAGGCCGACCACACGCTTGATGTAGTTGACGTTCGGATCGCTTGGGTAGCGGAACACCATCACATCGCCGCGCTGCGGATCACCGACTTCGATGACTTTCTTGTCGATCACCGGCAGGCGGATCCCGTAAGAAAACTTGTTCACCAGAATGAAGTCGCCGACGTCCAGGGTCGGTTTCATCGAGCCGGAAGGAATCTGGAACGGCTCCACCAGGAACGAACGCAGCACCAGCACGATGAACAACACCGGGAAGAACGACTTGCCGTACTCGACCAGCAACGGCTCTTTGTTCAGTTTTTCGACCACCATCCCATCAGGCTGGCTGACGCTGCCCTGATAGGAGGCAATGGCGGCACGCCGACGCGGCGCCAGGAAAATCAGATCGAGCAACGCCAACAGGCCGCAGACGAACACGGCGATGACCAGCAACAGCGGGAAATTTAGTGACATAGGACCTAACTATCCAACCTGAGCACTGCAAGGAAGGCTTCTTGTGGAATTTCCACGTTGCCGACTTGCTTCATGCGTTTCTTACCGGCCTTTTGCTTCTCCAGCAGTTTTTTCTTACGGCTGACGTCACCGCCGTAGCATTTGGCCAATACGTTCTTTCTGAGTGCCTTGACGGTTGTCCGCGCCACAATCTGACCGCCAATGGCGGCCTGGATTGCCACGTCGAACATCTGCCGCGGAATCAGTTCTTTCATCTTCTCGGTCAACTGGCGACCTTTGTAGTTCGCGTTGTCACGGTGCACGATCAGCGCCAGGGCGTCGACCTTGTCACCGTTGATCAGCACATCCAGTTTCACCAGACTAGCCGATTGATAACGATCGAAATGGTAGTCCAGCGAAGCATAGCCGCGGCTGGTGGATTTGAGACGGTCGAAGAAGTCCAGGACCACTTCGTTCATCGGCAAATCGTAGGTCACCTGCACCTGTGTGCCGAGGAACAGCATGTCGTGCTGCACGCCACGCTTCTCGATGCACAGGGTAATGACGTTGCCCAGGTGCTCTTGCGGCACAAGGATATTGGCCCGCACGATCGGTTCGCGCATGTCTTCGATCGAGGACAGGTCGGGAAGCTTCGACGGGTTATCGACGTAAATCGTTTCACCGGTTTTCAGCAACAGCTCGAAAATTACCGTCGGCGCCGTGGTGATCAGGTCCAGGTCGTACTCGCGCTCCAGGCGCTCCTGGATGATTTCCATGTGCAGCATGCCGAGGAACCCGCAACGGAAGCCGAAGCCCAGAGCGTCGGAGCTTTCCGGGGTGTACTGCAGGGACGAGTCGTTGAGCGTGAGCTTTTGCAGGGCTTCGCGGAAATCTTCGAAGTCGTCGGAGCTGACCGGGAACAGACCGGCGTAGACCTGCGGCTGAATGCGTTTGAAGCCGGGCAGCACGTCGACGTCTGGCGTCGAGCTCAAGGTCAGGGTGTCACCGACCGGTGCACCGTGAATGTCCTTGATGCTGGCAATGATGAAGCCCACTTCACCGGCCTTCAGGTCAGCGGTAGGGGTGTGTTTCGGGTTGAATACACCGACGCTGTCCACCAGGTGGATCTTGCCGGTGGATTTGACCAGGATCTTGTCGCCCTTCTTCACACGGCCGTGGCGCACGCGTACCAGGGAAACAACGCCCAGGTAGTTGTCGAACCAGGAGTCGATGATCAACGCTTGCAGCGGATCTTCGATGTTGCCGGTCGGCGCAGGAATGGTGTGAACCAGACGTTCGAGCACTTCATCGACGCCCAGGCCGGTCTTGGCCGAGCACTCGACTGCGTCGGTGGCATCGATGCCGATGATTTTTTCGATTTCTTCCTTGACGCGCTCCGGGTCGGCCTGTGGCAGGTCGATCTTGTTCAGGACCGGCATCACTTCCAGGCCCTGTTCGATGGCCGTGTAGCAGTTGGCTACCGATTGCGCTTCAACGCCCTGACCGGCATCGACCACCAGCAACGCACCTTCACAGGCCGCCAGCGACCGGCTGACTTCATAGGTGAAGTCAACGTGGCCCGGGGTGTCAATGAAGTTGAGCTGGTACTTGATGCCATCGCGAGCGGTGTAATACAGAGTGACGCTGTGGGCCTTGATGGTGATCCCGCGTTCACGTTCCAGGTCCATGGAGTCCAGCACCTGGGCTTCCATTTCGCGCTCGGCAAGGCCGCCGCACATCTGGATGAAGCGATCGGCCAGCGTCGACTTGCCATGGTCAATGTGGGCGATGATGGAGAAATTGCGGATATGACTCAAATCACTCACGGATCAACACTCAAAAAGGCTGCAGGCATAGCCCGCCGAAAAATAGCCGGGAATTGTACCTGATCCACGGCGCAAGCGTCACGTTCGCAGGTCAGACGGCACCTACAAAAACGCCCCGGTCTTGCGACAGGGGCGTTTTAGACGACTTTTGTAGGAGCAGGCTTGCTGGCGATGGGCGCTCCGCGGTCATCCAGTCCCACCGCGGCGCCTCTATCGCCAGCAAGCCGGCTCCTACAAATTCGTGTGGTTTATAGAGTGCAATCAACCGGCTCGGCGCAGCAGGAAGACACCCGCCGGCACCAGCACCGTAAACAGCGGCGAGAAACCGAACACCAGACTCCAAGGCCCCAGCAGATCCTGGACGTGGCGGTCTCTGTAGGAGCCGGCTTGCTGGCGATAGAGGCGCCGCGGTGGGTCTGGATGACCGCCGAGCACCCATCGCCAGCAAGCCGGCTCCTACAAGTTCGTGTGTTTTATAGAGTGCAATCAACCGGCTCGGCGCAGCAGGAAGACACCCGCCGGCACCAGCACCGTAAACAGCGGCGAGAAACCGAACACCAGACTCCAAGG
>NZ_VIUK01000022.1:0-10646 GCF_007828295.1 Pseudomonas sp. SJZ080 | reverse complement strand
CCGCCGAGCACCCATCGCCAGCAAGCCGGCTCCTACAAGTTCGTGTGTTTTATAGAGTGCAATCAACCGGCTCGGCGCAGCAGGAAGACACCCGCCAGGGCGCATACACCCGCTGGCACCAGCACCGCAAACAGCGGCGAGAAACCGAACACCAGACTCGAAGGCCCCAGCAGATCCTGGACGATGCGGAAGGTGAAGCCCACCAGCACGCCGGTGAAAACCCGCTGACCGAGGGTCACCGAACGCAAAGGTCCGAAGATGAAGGAGATCGCCATCAGTACCAGCGCAGCGGTGACCAGCGGTTGCAACACCTTGACCCAAAATGCCAGCCAATACCGGCCATTGTTCAGGCCCTGATCTGCCAGGTAGTGGATGTAACCCCACAGACCGGTGATCGACAGCGAATCCGGCGACATCACCACGGTACTGAGCAATTGCGGGCTCAGCGCCACGTTCCAGCGCTCGACCGGCGCCGTCACCACTTCGGTGCTCTTGCCATGGAACAGCGTGGTCGTGACATCGCTCAACTGCCAGTGATCCTTGTCGAACTCCGCACGCTTGGCGAAGCTCGAGGACAGCATGTGGCGCTGATCATCGAAACGATAACGGGTCACGCCGTACAGCAGACCGTTGGGTTGCACCGAGTTGACGTGGATGAACTCGTCACCCTGGCGGTGCCACAGGCCATGCTTGGCGCTTTGCGCATCGCCACTGCCCTGAGCCAGCGAGCGATTGGCCTGCGCCGTGCTTTCGGTTGCCGGCGCGATGTACTCGCCGATCAACAGACCGACCAGCATCAACACCAGCATCGGCTTCATCACCGCCCAGACGATTCGCCCAACCGACACGCCCGCAGCGCGCATGATGGTCAGTTCGCTGTGGCTGGCCAGACTGCCAAGGCCGATCAGGCAGCCGATCAGCGCCGCCATCGGCAACATGTCATAGAGACGGCGCGGCGCCGTCAGCAGGACATAGCTCAACACATCGACCAGGGTGTAGGTGTCGCTGGCATCACCCATCTCGTCGATGAAGGCAAACAGCGTCGCCAGACCGAGAATGATCCCCAGTACCGCCAGGATCGCGATGAAAACGCTGCTGCCGATGTAGCGATCGAGCTTAACCACGGGCCACCTCCAGCGCGCTGCGGCGACTTGCCCGTCTCAACTGCAGAGGTTCCCAGTAGAGCAAGCCCAGGCCGATGGCCAGGAAAATCGCGTGAACCCACCACAGACCTAGCGCGGGCGGGATCTTGCCCTTTTCGAGGGCGCCGCGAGCGGCAATCAGGATGCTCAGGTAAGCCATATAAAGAAGAATCGCCGGCAGCAGCTTGAGGAAACGGCCCTGGCGCGGATTGACCCGCGACAGCGGCACCGCCATCAAGGTCACGATGAAGACCAGCAACGGCAACGACAGACGCCATTGCAGCTCGGTGCGGGAGCGCAGGTCGTCACTGCCGAGCAAGGAACGGGTGGGCATCGCATCACGGTCGGTGACTTCGTCGCTCACGTCCGGTTTAGGCAGCAATACGCCGTATTCTTCGTACTTGATTGCACGGTAGTCCGCCTGTCCCGGGTTGCCGTCGTAGCGATAGCCATTGTCGAGAATCAGGTAGCGGTTGCCATCGGGGCGGATTTCCTGACGGCCCTTCTCGGCCACCAGCACGGAAATCCCGCGGTCCGTCTTGTCGGACGAGACGTTCTTTTGCGAAATGAACACGCCACCGAGGTGGATGCGATCATCCGACAGCGTTTCGGTGTAGGTCACCCGGGTTCCGTCGCGCAAGGCCTGGAAGCGACCAGGCTCAAGGGTATCGAACTCGGTCAGGGCGTCCTGCTTGTTCAGCAGCAACTGGAACTGATTGGCGCCTTGTGGCGCGAGGCTCAGGCTCAGCCAGGCCACCACCAGCGCAACCAGCGTGGCCGGAAACAGCGTCATGGTGAACAGGCGTTGCTGGCTCATGCCGGTGGCCGACAGCACGGTCATTTCGCTTTCGAGGTACAGGCGACCGTAGGCCAGCAGAATCCCGAGGAACAGGCCAAGCGGCAGGATCAGCTGCAGGAAACCCGGCAGACGAAAGCCCATGATCAGGAACAGCGAGCCCGGATCCAGAAGGCCGGCGGCCGCCTGGGCGAGGTATTTGATGAAGCGCCCGCTCATGATGATGACCAGCAGCACAGCGCTGACGGCGCTCAAGGTCAACAGGACTTCGCGGGACAGATAACGGAAGACAATCAAACCAGACACTCCAGGGTTGTCAGGCTAAGGCGGCCAAACAAGCAAACGTATCAGGCAGCCCGCAAGACAGAGCCGCCGAAAAAAGTTGGCGCATTATCCTGTGATTGGGTGCGCCTGTCACTGCGCAATGCGCTGGCGCAAGGCTATGCAGGAGCGAGCTTGCTCGCGATGAGCATCAACGATAATGCGGGAAGCCTGACACCCCACGGCGCCCTCAGGTTTTTCGCAAGCAGGCTCGCGCCTACAGGGGCGCCAAAACATTGAAGATCGTACAACCGAGGGTTGTCAGGCTCGGGGACCGAGGTTCAAACTGCGGCCTTTGTCGCAAGCCGTGACTTGCACCTTTCTATTTATGAGCAGGCTCGAGCAAATACCGTCGAGCCCTCGCGTGTTACCCATTAATTCAGGGACCCGGACATGGAACTGGTTGTAAAAAGCGTTAACCCGCAAACGTTGAAAACCGCCACTCTGGTGGTCGCCGTCAGCGAAGGTCGCAAGCTCGGTGCCGCTGCCAAGCAGCTCGACGAACTGAGCGGCGGCGCGATCAGCGCTGTGCTCAAGCGCGGCGACCTGGCCGGCAAGGTCGGCCAGAGCCTGCTGCTGCACAGCCTGCCGAACCTGAAAGCCGAGCGCGTGCTGCTCGTGGGCGTGGGCAAGGACGAAGAGCTGGGCGACCGCCCGTTCCGCAAAATCATCGCCGGCGTCCTCAGCACCCTAAAAGGTCTGGGCGGCAGCGATGCCGTGCTGGCGCTGGACGAAGTCGTGGTCAAAGGTCGCGACAGCTACGGCAAGACCCGTCTGCTGGCCGAAACCCTGGTGGACGGCGAATATTCCTTCGAGCAGTTCAAGAGCCAGAAAGCCGAACCTCGCGCCCTGAAGAAAATCACCCTGGTGACCATCAAGGCCGCCCAGGCTGAAGTCGAGCGTGCCGTGGCACACGCCACCGCGATCGCCAACGGCATGGCGTTTACCCGCAACCTGGGCAACCTGCCGCCAAACATCTGCCACCCGACATTCCTCGGCGAACAAGCGAAGAACCTCGGCAAAGAATTCAAAACCCTGAAAGTCGAAGTCCTTGATGAGAAGAAGATCAAGGAACTGGGCATGGGCTCGTTCTACGCCGTAGGCCAGGGCAGCGCCCAGCCGCCGCGCCTGATCGTGATGCAATACAACGGCGGCAAGAAATCCGAGAAGCCGTACGCACTGGTCGGCAAAGGCATCACCTTCGACACGGGCGGCATCAGCCTGAAGCCGGGCGCCGGCATGGACGAAATGAAGTACGACATGGGCGGCGCCGCCAGCGTCTTCGGTACCCTGCGTGCCGTGCTCGAATTGAAGCTGCCGATCAACCTGGTGTGCATCCTTGCCTGCGCCGAAAACATGCCGAGCGGCAACGCTTCGCGTCCGGGCGACATCGTCACCACCATGAGCGGCCAGACCGTGGAAATCCTCAACACCGACGCCGAAGGCCGCCTGGTGCTGTGCGACGCCCTCACCTACTCCGAGCGCTTCAAGCCGCAAGCCGTGATCGACATCGCGACCCTGACCGGTGCTTGCGTCGTTGCACTGGGCTCCCACACGTCGGGCCTGCTGGGCAACAACGACGAATTGATCGGCCAACTGCTGAGCGCCGGCAAGGCTGCCGACGACCGCGCCTGGCAACTGCCGCTGTTCGATGAGTATCAAGAGCAGCTGGACAGCCCGTTCGCCGACATCGCCAACATTGGCGGCCCGAAAGCCGGCACCATCACCGCCGCCTGCTTCCTGTCGCGCTTCACCAAGAACCTGAACTGGGCGCACCTGGACATCGCCGGCACGGCCTGGACCAGCGGCGGCAAGGACAAGGGCGCCACTGGCCGTCCGGTTCCTCTGCTGACCCAGTACCTGCTGGACCGCGCCAAAGCCTAACCCTGTAGGAGCGAGCTTGCTCGCTCCTACAATTCCCGGGTCAGCTCCTGTCGCTGCCCTGGGCTCAGGAACCGCAATGACCAAAGTCGACTTCTATATCCTGCCCAGCGCCGATCCCTCGGCGCGGCTGGATTTCGCCTGCAAGCTCACCGAAAAAGCCTGGCGCATGGGCCACCGCATCTACCTGCATTGCAGCGATGCCGCCCAGCGCGACGATCTCGATGCGCGCCTGTGGGCCTTCAAGGGCGAAAGTTTCGTGCCTCACGGTCCCGCTGAAAGCGAGCCTGAGGGTTTGATTGTGCTGGGGCTAGGCGATGACTGCGGTCAACATCAGGACCTGCTGGTCAACCTTGACCTGAAAGCCCCGGCGTTTGCCAACAAGTTCGCCCGCGTGGCGGAAGTGGTGGTGGAAGATCCGACGATTCGTGCGGCTGCGCGGGAGAGTTTCCGTTTCTACCGCGAACAGGGCTATCCTCTGCAAGATCACCGTTTACAGCGACTCTGAGCATTCCGATGGACACTCCAAAACCGCTGCAAAAGTCCGCGCACCTGCTGGACGACCTCGAGTCGATCCGCCAATTGCTCGGCGATGACAACCTGCAACCGCCGCTGCTGACCGACACGGTCGAGGACGGAGACCAGGAACAGATTCCGATGTTGTTCGACACGGTCAGCGCCAGCCAGACCACCGTCGAACCGACACCCACTGCCGCTGCCGCAGCCGCAACCGCGCAACCGGCACCTGCTGCCAGCAAAGGTCCCGACGACCTGCTGCACCTGGACAGCGAACTGCGCGCCGCCGCACAACTGATCATGCAAGACGTGATCGACGACTTCGCCCCGCACATCGAAACCGAAATCAAACGCCGCCTCAGCGCGCGTCTTGAGCGGTTGTTGAACCAGTACAACGACTGAACCTTCTGCAGGAGATTCCATATTTGGGGAGTCCCAAATATGGAGTCTGGCTATCGATACTGGCACTCCTGATCGCGCACGATTGGGAGAACTGCAAAATTCCGCTCGGCAACTCACCTTTTTCCAATAGGAGACTGAAGTTGAGTCCCGCCATTTCATCGAAAAACCCGATCCCGATACAACCCCGATAACGGGCGCAGAATCGTGCTCTCGTATAGGTACGTCTTTCACGCGGGGGTCACTGCAGCCCGTACTTGGGCGCACATATCACCCAATATCAAATAACTCTCAAGAGCTCTCACTGGGGAAGCGAACTCCCTATACAACTATTCGAATTAATGGTTTATTCTCACAACCAATTACCGCGCCCACCAACTAAAAATCTTTCAAAAAACGCTCAACAACCAACAAATAAATCTGTTGATTATTTATCCATCCCTTCTTATATTCGCCCTGCCTTAGCGCACTTGGGGCCGATTAGGATTCGACGCTGGTAACAAAACTCTAGGGGCATGCCGAGTGGGTAACAGCACTCGTAAATCCACTGTTACATACTTGATAGTTGCCAAACTTGCCAACTACGGTGCTCCTGCAATGAACGATTCCTCCTTCGAGGAAAAGATCTACGCCTAAGCACTTCTGGCTGCCTCGGCGCCAGCAATCACCAGGGGATTTCTGTAAACCCGACCTGATTGTCATATAGAACAGAATCGCCGCGTAGTGTGCTATGGACGTAACGGCTAAATATTACACAGCTCGCCCTTAGCACCCTGCCCCTCGGGCGGCGACGGGTTAACTTAATTGAACGGGCTAAGCATGTAGAACCGACAGCGGAGTACTGGCGGACGGGGGTTCAAATCCCCCCGGCTCCACCAAACGAAGTAGTTACTTCACCCCTTTGCTGACAAAACGTCATTGGCAGCAAAACAGGTCACCTAGAGAGGTGGCCGCCAGGTCATCAGAAGTGATGACCGATCTAAAGCCATCCTCAGGGGTGGCTTTTTTTTTGGTTTTTTATCGTGCTTGAGGCACCAAAAAACAAGTACGACTATCTGATTGATAATGTGCGCATGAGCAAACACATCAACTAACAGAGATAGTTATTCCCGACACAGTTAACTACTTTTTCTTTTTTGGAAGGTTTGTCTGCCGTCTTGGTCAAACCTGACGGCGATACGCCACCCATCTGACGCCCGAAGCTATCTGCGTCCTTTACAGAGGTTGATGTCAAAAGAACGCCCCCACTCATCCCCCCATCACAAAAGCTGGCCTGCACATTCTCTCCGCGCCTGTCCGCCCCCGCTCGCCCTGTGCCCCATGCCCCGCTATACTCGTCGGCTTTTCCTGAATTAATGCCAATAGGGTCCCGCCGCGCATGGATAAGACCTACCAGCCGCACGCCATTGAAACTTCCTGGTACAACACCTGGGAGTCTGAGAATTACTTCGCCCCGCAAGGTGCGGGCGAGTCCTACACCATCATGATCCCGCCGCCGAACGTCACTGGCAGCCTGCACATGGGTCACGGCTTCAACAACGCGATCATGGACGCCCTGATCCGTTTCCGCCGCATGCAGGGTCGCAACACCCTGTGGCAGCCGGGCACCGACCACGCCGGTATCGCCACGCAAATGCTGGTGGAACGCCAACTCGAAGCCCAGGGCCAGAATCGTCACGACCTGGGTCGTGAGAAATTCCTCGAGAAAGTCTGGGAATGGAAGGATCAGTCCGGCGGCAACATCAGCCGTCAGATCCGCCGCCTCGGCTCGTCCGTAGACTGGGGCCGCGAGCGTTTCACCATGGACGACGGCCTCTCGGAAGCCGTTAAAGAAGCTTTCGTGCGCCTGCACGAAGACGGCCTGATCTATCGCGGCAAGCGCCTGGTCAACTGGGACACCAAGTTGCACACGGCGATTTCCGACCTCGAAGTGGAAAACCACGACGAGAAAGGTTTCCTGTGGAACCTGAAGTACCCGTTGGCCGACAGTGCCAGGACCGCTGAAGGCAATGATTATCTGATCGTCGCGACCACTCGCCCGGAAACCATGCTCGGCGACGCCGCCGTAGCGGTTAACCCGAACGATGAACGCTACCAGGCCCTGATCGGCAAATTCGTCGAGCTGCCGCTGGTCGGCCGCCGCATTCCGATCATCGCCGACGATTACTGCGACCCTGAATTCGGCACCGGCTGCGTGAAAATCACCCCGGCCCACGATTTCAACGACTACGAAGTCGGCAAGCGCCACAACCTGCCGCTGCTGAACATCTTCGACAAAAACGCCGCCGTACTGCCAGCCTGCCAGGTGTTCAACCTCGACGGCACACTGAACGAAAGCATCGACGGCAAGATCCCGGCCGAATACGTCGGCCTCGACCGCTTCGAAGCGCGCAAGCAGATCGTGGCTGCGTTCGATGCTGCCGGCCTGCTGGTCAGCGTCAATGATCACGCGCTGAAAGTGCCGAAAGGCGACCGTTCCGGCACCATCATCGAGCCTTGGCTGACCGACCAGTGGTACGTGTCCACCAAGCCGTTGGCCGAACCTGCGATTGCCGCCGTTGAAGACGGCCGCATCCAGTTCGTGCCCAAGCAATACGAAAACATGTACTTCTCGTGGATGCGCGACATCCAGGACTGGTGCATCAGCCGTCAGTTGTGGTGGGGCCACCGGATTCCGGCCTGGTACGACGAGTCGGGCAAAGTCTACGTCGGTCGCGACGAAGCCGAAGTGCGTGCCAAGCACAACCTCGGCCCGGACGTTGCGCTGCAACAGGACAACGACGTTCTCGACACCTGGTTCAGTTCGGGCCTGTGGACGTTCTCCACGCTCGGCTGGCCTGAGCAGACCGAGTTCCTGAAGAAATTCCACTCCACCGACGTGCTGGTGACTGGCTTCGACATCATTTTCTTCTGGGTTGCCCGGATGATCATGCTCACCATGCATCTGGTGAAAAACGAAGACGGCACGCCGCAGGTTCCGTTCAAGACCGTTTATGTGCACGGTCTGGTGCGAGATGGCCAGGGCCAGAAGATGTCCAAGTCCAAGGGCAACGTCCTGGACCCGCTGGACATCATCGACGGTATCGAGCTGGAAGATCTGGTGAAGAAGCGCACCTCCGGCATGATGCAGCCGAAACTGGCGAAGAAGATCGAAAAGCAGACCCGCGACGAGTTTGCCGACGGCATCGCCAGCTACGGCACCGATGCCCTGCGCTTCACCTTCTGCTCGCTGGCGTCCACCGGTCGCGACATCAAGTTCGACATGGGCCGCGTCGAAGGCTACCGCAACTTCTGCAACAAGATCTGGAACGCCGCGCGCTACGTGCTGGACAAGGGCGAAGACTGCGGCCAGAACGGCGAAGCCTTCGAGCTGTCACTGGCGGATCGCTGGATCATCTCGCAGCTGCAACGCACCGAAGCTGAAGTGACCCGTCAGCTCGACCAGTTCCGCTTCGACCTGGCGGCACAAGCCTTGTACGAGTTCATCTGGAACCAGTATTGCGACTGGTACCTGGAACTGTCCAAACCTGTGTTGTGGGACGAAAACGCGCCGGTCGAACGTCAGCGCGGTACACGTCGCACGCTGGTTCGCGTACTGGAAGTCGCGCTGCGTCTGGCGCACCCGTTCATGCCGTTCATCACCGAAGAAATCTGGCAGCGCATCGCGCCGCTGGCCGGTATCGAAGGCAAGACGATCATGCTGCAGCCCTGGCCAGTGGCCAACGAAGAGCGCATCGATCCGGCGGCCGAGAACGACATCGAGTGGCTCAAGGAACTGATGCTCGGCACGCGCAACATCCGTGGCGAAATGAACATCGGCCCGGGCAAGCCGCTGAACATTTTCCTGAAAAACGTCAGCGCCGAAGATCAGCGTCGTCTCACCGAGAACGAAGCCCTGTTGAAGAAACTGGCTCGCCTCGAATCGATCACCGTACTGGCTGCCGGCGAAGAAGCACCGCTGTCCGCCACCGCGCTGGTGGGCGAGATGGAAGTGCTGGTGCCGATGGCCGGCCTGATCGACAAGGACGCCGAACTGGCGCGCCTGGACAAGGAAATCCTGCGTCTGCAGGGCGAAGTCCAACGCGTGGGCGGCAAGCTGTCCAACGCCGGTTTCGTCGACAAGGCCCCGGCCGACGTCATCGAGAAGGAACGCGCCAAACTGGCTGAAGCTGAACAGGCTTTGGGCAAGCTGGCCGAGCAGCATGCGCGGATTGCCAGTCTGTAACGGCAGATCGCAATGAAAAAGGGAGGCCAGATGGCCTCCCTTTTTCATTTCCCACGGTCCTGTAGGAGCCGGCTTGCTGGCGAAGAACGATAACGCGGTCTTTCAGAAACACCGCGTCGCCCAGATCGCCAGCAAGCCGGCTCCTACAGAAACGCGCACCGCGTTGTGACGACAGATATGGGACAATACCCGCCACTTTTAGCCATACCCGAATCGACCACGCCCATGAACGCCCCTCGCACCCCCCGCCCTGCGCGCAAAAAGCCTGACTCCGCCACCCCGGCCAAAACCGTGGAACCGCGTGAAAAGGCCAGCCTGCACCCGCGCAATCGCCATCAGGGTCGTTACGACTTCCCGGCGCTGATCAAAACCACGCCGGAACTGGCGAAATTCGTGATCATCAACCCGTACGGCAAGGAAAGCATCGACTTCGCCAGCCCGGACGCGGTGCGGGTGTTCAACCGGGCGCTGCTCAAGTCGTTCTATGGCATTGCTCACTGGGACATTCCGGCGGATTACCTCTGCCCGCCGGTGCCGGGCCGTGCTGATTACGTACACTTTTTGGCCGACCTGCTGGCCAGCGTCAACGACGGCGAAATCCCGCGCGGCGCGCCGGTCAAGGTGCTCGATATCGGCATGGGCGCCAACTGCGTCTATCCGTTGATCGGTTACAGCGACTACCGCTGGCACTTCCTCGGCTCGGAAATCGACCCGACGGCGGTGGCGGCAGCCAAAGCCATCGTGCAGTCCAACGGATTGAACAAAGCCATCCAGTTGCGCCAGCAAAGCAATCCCAAGCACATCCTGCTGGGCCTGCTCGAGCCGGGCGAACGCTTTGACCTGACCATGTGCAACCCGCCGTTCCACGCCTCTATGGACGAAGCGACCAAAGGCAGCGAGCGCAAATGGCGCGCACTGGGCCGCGCCGACCCGAAACGCAAACTGCCGGTATTGAACTTTGGCGGGCAATCGGCGGAATTGTGGTGCGAAGGCGGCGAAGCGCGTTTTGTGACGCAACTGATCGCCGAGAGCGCGCATTTCCAGCACAAAGTGCTGTGGTTCAGCACCCTGGTCTCGAAAGCCTCGAACCTTCCGGCGATTCAGACGGCGCTGAAAAAGGCCGGCGTGCTGGAAAGCCAGGTCGTGGAAATGTCCCAGGGGCAGAAGCAAAGCCGCTTCGTGGCCTGGACCTTCCAGACCAAATCCGAACAGCAGGTGTGGCGCGAGCGTTGGGCGCGTAAAAGCTGAGTAAGGCTATTTCTGACCTGTGAAAATCAAATGTGGGAGCAACTGTCTTCACCCTGCCATTCGTCACCGCCATTCGGTGCCGTCTCTCAGCATGGCATTCAGTCTGATCAGTAATATT
>NZ_VIUK01000021.1:0-128259 GCF_007828295.1 Pseudomonas sp. SJZ080 | reverse complement strand
GACGTCACAGTTTCAACAATCAGCTGTCACCGGTAGAGTTTGAAAAGCGTTACGCAGCGAGCCTGGAGAGTGTCTAGAAAACCCGGGGCGATTCAAGATGTCGAATTTTGAACACTTCCAGTGCTGATGGCTTACGCAATGCGAGGTACTCGGTCGGCTGTAAATGGAGGTGTCCATTATGACCTATGGACACGGGTGGAATTCAAGATGTGTATGACTTGGGTGCGGCTGGCGCATGCCCAAGCGCGAATTCTGGCGACTGCGCGGGCCGATCCTGACCCTGGCGGTCGGTTTGGTGCTGTTTACCGTCGTCGGTGCGGGTTACTTCATCCATTGGTTGTTGCCGAGCATTCCGCTACCGGTGGCTTTTGCCTTGGCGGCAGTGTTGTCGCCGACGGATGCCGTGGCCGTCTCGGCGATTTCTCAAAACCGCCTGCCGACCCCGCTGATGCATATGCTGCAGGGCGAAGCGCTGATGAATGACGCGTCGGGCCTGGTGACCTTCAAGTTCGCCCTGGCAGCGGCGGTGACCGGGGTGTTCTCGCTGGCCAACGCCAGCCTGACGTTTGTGTTGGTGGCGGTTGGTGGCCTGGCTGTCGGTGTGGCGCTGAGCTGGCTGGTCGGGCGTTTGCGCTCATGGATGATCGCCCGGGGCTGGGATGATCCGGCGACGCACGTTGTCTTCATGTTGTTGCTGCCGTTTGCGGCGTACGTGCTGGCCGAACGGCTGGGCGCATCGGGCATTTTGTCGGCGGTCGCGGCGGGGATGATGCAGAGCTGGCTCGATCTGCTGCCGCGCCAGACCAGCACTCGACTGCTCAATCGCAGCGTCTGGTCGTTGCTGGAGTTCGCGTTCAACGGATTGATCTTCCTCCTGCTGGGTTTGCAATTGCCGGACATTATCAAAGCCGTGGTCAGCCACGAAACCTCGTTGTGGCCGACACTGCTCTATCGCGGCCTCGACGTGGTGGCGATTTTCCTGGTGCTGGTGGTGTTGCGGTTTGTCTGGGTGCAGAGCATCTGGCGGTTGTCGGGGCTGCTGCGTCGTTGGCGCGGCAAGGGTGAAATGGTCAACGTGCCGACTGCGCGATCCTGCTGGTTACTGACGGTGGGTGGCGTGCGCGGAGCGGTGACGCTGGCGGGCGTGTTGTCTGTGCCGATGTTGATGGCGGGTGATGCGTTTCCTGAACGAGATCTGCTGATCTTCATTGCCGCCGGGGTCATTCTGCTGTCGCTGGTTGCGGCCTGTATCGCGCTGCCACTGTTGTTGCGTGGCATTGAAAAGAGCCCGGACGACAAACGTCGCAGTGAGGTGCGCGATGCCTGGCGAAAAACCGCCGAAGCGGCCATTCATGCGCTCGAAACCGAAGAGGTCACCCCTCATGACGCAGCCCAGGCTGCGCTGGCCATTGAGCTGAAGGCTCGGATCATGTCCGAGTATCGGCACCAACTGGAGGTGTTCAACGACTCGGCGGAGGCCCAGGCCCTGGCATTCCAGATGGACTTGCTGGAGCGGCGCTTGCGTTTGAAGGCGCTGCGGGCGCAACGCCTGGAGTTATACAAGCTCAGCCGTCATCACCAGATTGGTGATGACGTATTGCGAGAAGTATTAGGTGAACTGGATTTGAGTGAAGCGAATCTGGGGGCCGTCAAATAACGCGTGTTGATGGCCTGGCGACCGAATCATTCGCTTTGCGCTTCAGGGTAAGGGTAGACCTGCGTCATAAAGGCCTTGTCCTTCTCGCTGAGGACAAAGTTAAGGTCGACCTTGAAGTCGCCATCGGTCCATTCCTGCCGGACGGCATAATGCATGATCGACAGCGGGTCGTAGGGCGAGTTTTTTACTTCGTTGGCATCAAGCAGATTGAAGTAAAGGTCGTCCACTTTTTTGCGGGTGAGACTGTCTTGGTAACTGTCTTCGTCAGCATTTTCAGGTAACCAATGCGCGACGTAGACGGCTGGCTTGTTCCAGGGGATGTTTGCCGCAGGGTTCAGTTGCTCATGTTGGGCACCTAATGCATGACCAAATTCATGCATGGCATTGGCAAGAAAGAACTTTAATAAATAGCGGTAATCCGTCGCCAGGATCATCGTTGGCAGGCTCTGATCTGTCTGTGTCAAAGCGGCGGTGCCAAGGAAAGACCAATAAATGCCCTGTTCACACTTGATACGAATATCGCCCTCCGTTCCTTCGACAAAATCCAGGTTCAGATTGATATGTGGTTGCCAGTTACTGGCAGCAGTCTTGACGGCATTCTTGAATGCTTCATCGCCATTCAAAAATGCAATTCGCAGGGTTCGGCCAGGTGCCCAGAAGTGGGTATGTTTACCTGCGGCGCGCTTTTGGCGGCCAGGCGTAGAAACTACACGGTTTGCAGGGTTTTCGGCGATGGCAACCTCATAAGAGGCTTTAGGGTCCATCGGAGTTTCCAAGTGATAAGTTGACATGATGTCCATATATAAATATCCATTTTTATAGAGGGCCCAGGATGGGTTTATTGCATTTTTTTGTGTTTTATATGCGCCTTGTCAGGGAGCGGGTGCATCAATAAGGAATAAAGTTTCGACGGTGAAAAGTAGTACCGTCACTGCAGCAGTGCTTAATCCTTGGGATAGGCTTTGCGCATCATGATGATGTCCCCGTTGCTGATTGCCCACGATTCCGATTGACCCCAGTTTCCGAATGTCCATTCCCGAGGGATCTCATAGTGCATGACTGAGTCGCCGTCATAAGGTTCGTAAGCATGTTGGTGGCTTCGGGGCAGGGGCAAGATATTCGTGTCGACATCAGCTTTGTTCCAACCGTACTTTTTGGCACAGTGTTTATAAGTATTCTGCACGTTCCATGGTATCTCCGAGTCTGGGTGCTGGTGGGCGTGCATCGCTCCCAAGGCATGCCCGAACTCATGTAGAACGACATATCTAAAGCGTTGGCTCCCCGACTTCCAATTGAGAAACATACTGGGGGCACGCCTTTCTGCATCAGTGCCTCCTATGTCGTCGATCAATGCGTCAGTGCCAATTTCAGAACTGTTTACTCCATTTGGAGGATTAATGTGGATCCGGATGTCGCCTGTATCACCTGTTACAAAATCAAATTTCAGATTGACGTAAGGGAGCCATTCACTGGCGGCGGCTTTTACCTCTTCGATAACCTCGTCGCTGGCGTCATACATTGCGATTTTTAGAGTTCTTCCTGTAGCCCAATATTTTGTATGAGCGCCGATGTTTCTTTTTGGGCGATTTGATTGGATTTTTAGAGCGTTAAGAGGGCGTTCGTTGATGGCGGCTATATAGGAGGCTGCGTCGTTTTTGGGTTGCGGTATTTGACAGGGTTTAAATGAATTCATGCTTGTTACTTCCATGTAACGAGTAGTTGTTTAGTTGGGGGTTATAAAATTTGATATACAGGTTTTGATGGCGTGACTCAGGTTAATGTTCGAGTGGATATTTGTATATGGCAGGGTTGTAACCAAGTTAGCTAGATCCGCACTGCATTGCACAGTGCGGATTTACTCGAGTTGTTATTTGCGGGAGGAAATGAAGTTGCGAATACGCTCTGCCGCTTCAACACATTCCGCCAATGGTGCAACCAATGCCATGCGCACGCGACCGGCCCCTGGATTGTCGCCGTTTACCTCACGGGACAAATAGGAACCCGGCACCACAGTCACGTGTTCTTCCACAAACAGGTCGCGGCAGAACGCTTCATCATCGCCATTAACGTTCGGCCACAAGTAGAAGCCGCCGTCCGGGCGTTGCACGTCCATCACCGGGCTGAGGATTTCCAGCACCGCATCATACTTTTCGCGATACAGCGCACGGTTGGCCCGCACATGCACTTCGTCATTCCACGCGGCGATGCTCGCCAGTTGGGTCTGAACCGGCATCGCGCAGCCGTGATAAGTGCGGTACAGCAAGAAGCCTTTGAGAATGTCGGCATCACCGGCCACGAAACCCGAACGCAGGCCTGGCAGGTTGGAGCGCTTCGACAGGCTGTGGAACACCACGCAGCGCTTGAAGTCCTTGCGGCCCAGTTCCACGCAGGCGCTAAGCAGGCCGGCTGGCGGGGTTTGTTCGTCGAAGTACAGTTCGCTGTAGCACTCGTCCGCTGCAATCACGAAGTCGTGTTCGTCGGCGAGGGCGATCAGCTTTTTCAGGGTTTCAACCGGGATCAAGGCGCCAGTCGGATTGCCTGGCGAGCACAGGAACAGGATCTGGCAGCGTTTCCAAATGTCCGGGGAGACGGCATCGAAGTCCGGGTTGAAGCCGTTCTCGTCCAGGCATGGCAGGTAATGCGGCTTGGCGCCGGCGAGGAACGCGGCACCTTCATAGATTTGATAGAACGGGTTCGGGCTGACCACCAGCGCGTCATCGCCACGATTGACCACGGTCTGGGTGAAGGCGAACAGCGCCTCGCGAGTGCCGTTGACCGGCAGCACGTTGCGCGCCGGGTCGAGCCAGCCGCTCGGAACGTTGAAGCGGCGTTCGCACCACGCGGCGATGGCTTCACGCAGCGCCGGAATGCCGAGGGTGGTCGGGTAAACGGCCATCTGATCCAGATTGCTGGACAGGGCTTCGGCGACAAAGCTTGGCGAACGGTGCTTCGGTTCGCCGATGGACAGTGCGATAGGGCGTTTGTCCGGGTTGGGCGTGACGCTGCCGAGCAGGGCGCGGAGCTTCTCGAACGGGTAGGGCTGGAGCTGGGACAAAGCGTTGTTCATCGGTCGATCTCGTTCAATGTGGAGGCCTGCACTCCGTAGGAGCCGGCTTGCTGGCGATAGCATCACTCCAGTGCATCTGACACACCGAGGTGATGCTATCGCCAGCAAGCCGGCTCCTACAAAGGGCTATCTCCGCAGGGGGAAATTTGTCGGGTCAGATACTGATTCGTGACAGTTTGATATCGGGTTCCTGGTTGACGCTCAACTGTTCAACGATCGCATCCTGCAAGCGGCTGCACAGCAACGGGTCGGACAATGGCTGGTTGTTCGCGTCGGTGATGAAGAACACGTCTTCCACGCGCTCGCCGAGGGTGGCGATCTTGGCGTTCTGCAGCGACAGATCGAACTCCAGGAAAATCGTACCGATCCGCGCCAGCAAGCCTGGCCGGTCCGGGGCACTGAGCTCCAGCACCGTCACCGGCCGCTGGGCGTCGTTGTGGATCGTCACCTGTGGCGCAAACGCGAAATGCTTGAGCTGGCGCGGCACCCGACGCTGGATGATCGTCGGGTAATCGTCCGGGTTGCGCAGGGCTTCGGTCAGGCCTTCGCGGATCTGTTTGACCCGTGCCGGGTTATCGCCGATCGAATCGCCGTCAGTGTCGAGCACGATATAGGTGTCGAGGGTGAACTGACTGCTGGACGTGATGACCCGGGCGTCGTGAATGTTCAGGTTCAGCTGATCCATCGCCGCCACGGTCACGGCGAAGAAGTCGTGCTGGTCCGGCGCATAAATGAAGATTTGCGTACCGCCCTCGAACTCGCGCTGGGTGGTTTCCTTGATCAGCACCAACGGCCCGCCGTCCGCCGGCTGCTGCAGGATGGCGTCGGTATGCCAGGCCACGTCGCCGGCGGTGTGACGCAGGAAATAATCATCACCCAATTGCGACCACAACTGTTCGACGTCGTCCGGATCGTTGCCGCCGCGCACCAGAATATCGAGGGCGGCGCTCTGGGTCTGGCGGATCTGCATTTCACGATCCACCGGGTTCTCCAGGCCGCGACGCAACGCTCGCTTGGTCTCGGTATAGAGCTGGCGCAACAGGCTGGCGCGCCAGGAGTTCCACAGCGTCGGGTTGGTGGCGTTGATGTCGGCGACGGTCAGCACGTACAGGTAATCGAGGCGGGTTTCGTCACCGATGATTTGCGCGAAGTCGTGGATCACGTGCGGGTCGGACAAGTCCTTGCGCTGGGCGGTGGTCGACATCACCAGGTGGTTCTGCACCAGCCAGACGATCAGGCGGCTGTCCCACACCGGCAATTGGTGGCGCTGGCAAAAAGCCTCGGCGTCCACTGCGCCGATTTCCGAGTGATCGCCGTGCCGACCTTTGCCGATGTCGTGATACAGACCGGCGAGGTAGATCAGTTCAGGCTTGGGCAGCTTGCCCATGAGCTTGCTGGCCAGCGGGAATTTTTCCGACACTTGCGTGTACTGCAACTTACGCAGGTGCTTGATCAGGTTCAGCGTGTGCGCGTCGACCGTATAGATGTGAAACAGGTCGTGCTGCATCTGCCCGACTATGAAACCGAACTCCGGCAGATAACGCCCGAGAATGCCGTAACGGTTCATCCGACGCAGGTTGCGGTGGATGCCGATCTTGCACTTGAACAGCTCGATGAACAGGCTGGTGTTGCGGATGTCATTGCGGAAATCGTCATCGATCAGATGCCGGTTTTCCCGCAGCAGGCGAATGGTATCGGCGCGCACACCCTTGATTTCCGGCTGCTGGGCCATCAGCACGAAGATCTCGAGCATGGCGAACGGCGTGCGGCGGAATACATTGTCGTTGCGCGCCTCGATGTAACCGTCGTGCAACTGGAACCGAGAATTGATCGGCTGTGGCGGCGCCTCATCTTCCGGCGCGAGGATGACTTCCTCGAAGTGCTGGATGATCAGGTCGCTGAGCTGGGCGATGCTCATGACCACCCGGTAGTACTGCTGCATGAAGTTTTCGATGGCTTGCTTGGCGTCATCGCCCTTGAAACCCAGCAGGCCGGCAATCGAACGCTGGTGGTCGAACAGCAAGCGGTCTTCGGCGCGACCGGCGAGCATGTGCAGCGCGTAACGAACCTTCCACAGGAACTCCTGCGAGGAGGCCAGCAGGGCGTTTTCGCTCTCGACCAGGAAACCTTCGCCTGCCAATGCCCGAAGGTTCAAGGTGCCGTACTCGCGCCGGGCCACCCACAGAATCGTCTGAATATCCCGTAGTCCGCCGGGCGAGCCTTTGACGTTGGGTTCCAGGTTGTATTCGGTGTCGTTGTATTTGTGGTGACGGGCCTTCTGCTCGGCGCGTTTGGCCAGGAAGAAGTCCTTGCTCGGCCACATGTGTGCGGTGCTGGTGACGTCGAGCATGCGCTGGCGCAAACGTTCGGGGCCGCAGATGGTGCGACTTTCCATCAGGTTGGTGACAACCGTCAGGTCGGCGCGGGCTTCAACGGCGCATTCGTCCACCGAGCGCACGCTCTGGCCGACTTCCAGGCCGATGTCCCACAACAGCGTCAGAAAACGCTCGATGGAATCACGGAAAACTTCATGGTCGGCGCTGTCCAGCAGGATCAGCAGATCGATGTCGGAAAAAGGATGCAACTCGCCGCGACCGTAGCCGCCGACCGCGATCAGCGCGATGTCGGCGTCTTCGCTCCAGTTGAACTGCTCCCAGGCCTTTTGCAGGATGTTATCGACAAACCAGGCGCGATCCTCGATCAGCCGGCGAATGTCCCGGCCGCTGCGAAAGCGTCCGTCAAGGACCTCGCGGGCCTGGCGGATCGCCTTTTTGAAAGCCGCGATCGGGCTGGCCTTCAGGGCCAGTTCAGCCTGGAACTGGCCACGGTCGAAGAGTTCGGGATCCACCTGCGGCATCGATTGGCTTTCCTTTCTATAAGGCTGGGTTCAGCTCGGACCGGATCAGGCCGAAACGCGCGGGATGGTGTCATCGCTGCGCAAGGTGAAGATCTCGTAACCGGTTTCGGTCACTGCCAGCGTGTGCTCCCACTGTGCCGACAACTTGCGGTCCTTGGTGATCGCGGTCCAGCCGTCGCCCAGTACTTTGGTGTCGGCCTTGCCCTGGTTGATCATCGGCTCGATGGTGAAGGTCATGCCGGCTTTCAGTTCCATGCCGGTGCCGGCGCGGCCGTAGTGCAGGATCTGCGGCTCTTCGTGGAACACCTTGCCGATGCCGTGGCCGCAGAACTCGCGAACCACCGAGAAACCGTTCTTTTCGGCGTGCTTCTGGATCACTTCACCGATGTCGCCCAGGCGGCAGCCGGGTTTGACGATTTCGATGGCCTTGTACATGCATTCCTGGGTCACTTGCGACAGGCGCTCCGCCCAGACCGGCACGGTGCCGACGTGGAACATGCGGCTGGTGTCGCCGTGGAAGCCGTCCTTGATCACGGTGACGTCGATGTTCAGCGTGTCGCCATCCTTCAATGGCTTCTCGTTCGGAATGCCGTGGCAGACCACGTGGTTGATCGAGGTGCAGATCGACTTCGGATAGCCTTTGTAGTTGAGCGGGGCAGGGATGGCATGCTGCACGTTGACGATGTAGTCGTGGCAGATACGGTCCAGCTCTTCGGTGGTGACGCCCGGCTTGACGTGTTCAGCAATCATTTCCAGCACATCGGCGGCCAGTTTGCCGGCGACACGCATTTTTGCGATGTCCTCCGGGGTTTTGAGGGTGACGGTCATACAGGCTCTCTCTGCGCTCAATGGCGCTTGCTAACACGGAATGGGCAGTGTGCGATCGATGTTCGCCGCCCTGAAAAACGCGATTCTAACAGACGATCAGCGCAAATCTGAGCCTCTGTGCATCGCTTCTCTCTATAGATAGGCGCATTCTTGAGCGATTCCAAGGGTGTAGATGAAGGCTCGCATCAGGAATTGAGAATCCGGGTTCCGTTTTTTGGAGTCTTGTGATATAAAATGCGCCGCTTTCCGGGGATACCCCGAAAGGCTTAAATCCACACACGTGTCGACACGATGACCTGGGTGCCTTCAGCTGATGCTGCTGGTTGGTCATTGGGATACGTGGAGGCCAAACCCGACTTATTAAGGAACTATCATGTCCCAAGTCAACATGCGCGATATGCTGAAGGCCGGTGTGCACTTCGGTCACCAGACCCGTTACTGGAACCCGAAAATGGGTAAGTACATTTTCGGCGCGCGTAACAAGATCCACATCATCAACCTTGAAAAAACCCTGCCAATGTTCAACGAAGCTCTGACTTTCGTAGAGCGTCTGGCCCAGGGCAAAAACAAGATTCTGTTCGTCGGCACCAAGCGTTCCGCTGGCAAGATCGTTGCTGAAGAAGCAGCACGTTGCGGTTCGCCGTACGTCGATCACCGCTGGTTGGGCGGCATGCTGACCAACTTCAAAACCATCCGTGCTTCCATCAAGCGTCTGCGTGACCTTGAAGTGCAAGCCGAAGACGGTACTTTCGCCAAGCTGACCAAGAAAGAAGCGCTGATGCGCACTCGCGATCTTGAGAAGCTCGATCGTTCCCTGGGTGGTATCAAGGACATGGGCGGTCTGCCAGACGCACTGTTCGTTATCGACGTTGATCACGAGCGCATCGCGATCACCGAAGCCAACAAGCTGGGCATCCCGGTTATCGGCGTAGTCGATACCAACAGCAGCCCGGAAGGCGTTGACTACATCATCCCAGGCAACGATGACGCAATCCGCGCTATCCAGCTGTACATGGGTTCGATGGCTGACGCTGTAATCCGCGGTCGCAACCACGTTGCTGGTGGCACCGAGCAGTTCGTTGAAGAAGCTCCGGCAGCTGCAGCTGAGTAATTGACGCCTTGGCGTTGACTCAGTAAGCAAAAAGGGGGCTTGGCCCCCTTTTTGCCACCTCGAAAACCATTTGTCCGGTGGCGCATTTACAGCATTTGTAACTTGCAGCTGCTAACAAGGGTGGTTCGGGAAGAATTGAACGCCCGTTCGATCGGGTGGAATGGTTGAAAACCTATCCAAGAGGAATTTTGAAATGGCAGAGATTACTGCAGCGTTGGTCAAAGAACTGCGCGAGCGTACTGGCGAAGGCATGATGGACTGCAAAAAAGCCTTGACCAAGGCTGGCGGCGACATCGAAAAAGCCATTGATGACATGCGTGCTTCGGGCGCCATCAAGGCTGCCAAGAAAGCAGGCAACGTGGCTGCTGAAGGCGCTATCGCTCTGAAAGAAGACGGTAAATCCGCCGTTCTGCTGGAAGTGAACTCGCAGACCGACTTCCTGGCTCTGCAGGACGACTTCAAGGCATTTGTTGCTGAAAGCGTTGAAAAAGCGTTCGCTGACAAACTGACTGACGTCGCTCCGCTGATCGAAGCTCAAGAAGCTGCTCGCCTGGTACTGGTCGGCAAGGTTGGCGAAAACGTCAACATCCGTCGCCTGGCTCGCGTTGAAGGTGATGTTGTTGGTGGTTACCTGCACGGCAACAAGATCGGTGTTGCGGTTGTTCTGAAGGGCGGCAACGTTGAGCTGGCCAAAGACATCGCTATGCACGTAGCGGCCAGCAACCCTGAGTTCCTGCTGCCATCGGAAGTTTCCGCTGAAGCAATCGAGCGCGAAAAAGCCGTGTTCCTGCAGCTGAACGAAGAAAAAATCAAAGGCAAGCCAGAAAACATTGTTGAGAACATGGTCAAAGGCCGTATCAGCAAGTTCCTGGCTGAAGCAAGCCTGGTTGAGCAGGCGTTCGTCAAGAACCCTGAAATCAAGGTCGGCGAACTGGCCAAGAAAGCCGGTGCTGAAATCGTTTCTTTCACCTACTTCAAAGTAGGCGAAGGCATCGAGAAGCCGGTCGACAACTTCGCTGAAGAAGTTGCTGCCCAGCTGGCTGCCGCCAAGCAATAAGACGGTTTTTTAACTGTCGCCCTGAAGAGGCTGCCCGCTTACGCGCGCAGCCTCTTTTCAGATGGGGCACCAATTTTTATTGGTTTCCCTTTGGAACTGGCTTACAAAGCCATGTTCCGATGGCGCTGAAGCAGCGCCAAGCTAGAGTGAACGCCAGCTGTAAACAGCTCGCAAAGAATTTTTAAAATACGCCGCAGGAGAGATTCGCAATGGCTCAGCAGGGCAGTGGTTATCAGGCTCGCTATAAACGCATTCTACTCAAGCTTAGCGGCGAGGCCCTGATGGGCTCGGAAGAGTTCGGGATCGATCCGAAAGTTCTGGATCGCATGGCGCTGGAAGTCGGCCAACTGGTTGGCATCGGTGTCCAGGTCGGTCTGGTGATCGGCGGCGGCAACCTGTTCCGCGGGGCAGCGCTGAGCGCGGCCGGCATGGATCGGGTCACAGGCGACCACATGGGCATGCTGGCCACTGTGATGAACGCCCTGGCCATGCGTGATGCGCTGGAACGTGCCAATATCTCGGCCATCGTGATGTCGGCCATTTCCATGGTTGGCGTGACCGATCACTATGATCGCCGCAAAGCCATGCGCCACCTGAACTCCAAGGAAGTCGTGATCTTTGCAGCCGGCACCGGCAATCCGTTCTTCACCACGGATTCGGCAGCTTGCTTGCGTGCGATCGAAATCGACGCTGACGTCGTGCTGAAAGCGACCAAGGTCGATGGTGTCTACACCGCAGATCCATTCAAGGACCCGCATGCCGAGAAGTTCGATCATCTGACCTACGATGAAGTGCTGGATCGCAAGCTGGGCGTGATGGATCTGACAGCCATTTGTCTGTGCCGCGACCACAAAATGCCGTTGCGCGTATTTAACATGAACAAGCCCGGCGCCCTGCTGAACATCGTGCATGGCGGCGCTGAAGGGACCCTGATCGAGGAAGGCCAACAATGATCAACGAAATCAAGAAAGACGCTCAAGAGCGCATGAAGAAATCGGTGGAATCGCTGCTGCACAACTTCGGCCGCATTCGTACCGGCCAGGCGCACCCAAGCATTCTGGAAGGCGTGATGGTGCCGTATTACGGTTCCGACACCCCGATCAAGCAAGTGGCGAACATCACCGTCAAAGACGCCCGTACCCTGCAAGTCGTTGCCTTTGAGCGCAACATGCTCGGTGCCGTCGACAAAGCCATCGGCAGCGCGGGTCTGAACCTCAATCCGACCAACCTGGGTGAGCTGCTGCTGATCTCCATGCCGGCCCTGACCGAAGAAACCCGCAAGGGCTTCACCAAGCAGGCTCGTGATGTTGCGGAAGATGCCCGTGTTGCCGTGCGCAACATCCGTCGTGACGCAAACAGCCAGCTCAAGGACCTGGTCAAGGAAAAGGAAATCAGTGAAGACGAAGAGCGTCGCGCCACTGGCGAAATTGATGATCTGACCAAAAAGTACGTGGCTGAAATCGACGCGAATTTGGCGCAGAAAGAAAAAGACCTGATGGCCGTGTAAGGGTCGCGTTTTCATGGAAAAGACCAAGCAGGTTGCGCCGTCCGCGGTGCCGCGCCATGTCGCGATCATCATGGATGGCAATAATCGCTGGGCGAAAAAACGCTTTATGCCGGGTGTCGCCGGGCATAAAGCGGGTGTGGATGCAGTTCGTGCGGTGATTGAGGTGTGTGCCGAGGCCAAGGTCGAGGTATTGACGCTGTTCGCCTTCTCCAGCGAGAACTGGCAGCGCCCGGCCGATGAGGTCAGTGCCTTGATGGACCTGTTCTTCAAGGCGTTGCGTCGCGAGGCCAAGCGCCTGAACGAAAACAACATCAGTCTGCGCATCATTGGCGACCGTTCGCGTTTTCATCCAGAGCTTCAGGCGGCCATGCGCGAGGCTGAAGCCATGACGGCGGGCGCCAATCGCTTCGTCCTGCAGATCGCGGCCAACTACGGCGGTCAGTGGGACATTGCGCAGGCCGCGCAGCGTCTGGCGCGAGAAGTCCAGGCCGGCCATCTGCGTCCGGAAGACATTACCCCGGAACTGTTGCAAACCTGCCTGGCCACCGGCGACCTGCCGTTGCCGGACCTGTGTATCCGCACCGGTGGTGAGCACCGCATCAGCAACTTTCTGCTGTGGCAACTGGCTTACGCCGAGTTGTACTTCTCCGACCTGTTCTGGCCGGACTTCAAACACGACGCCATGCGCACCGCGCTGGCCGATTTCGCTTCTCGTCAGCGTCGCTTCGGTAAAACGAGCGAGCAGGTCGAGGCTGGAGCCCGGGTTTAATGCTTAAACAACGAATCATCACTGCACTGATACTGCTGCCGATTGCCTTGGGCGGGTTTTTCCTGCTTGAAGGTTCCGGCTTTGCGCTGTTTATCGGGCTGGTCGTGACCCTCGGTGCCTGGGAATGGGCGCGCCTTGCGGGGTTTGCCGCTCAACCGATGCGCGTGGCCTACGCAGCAATGGTCGCGTTGATGTTGTTTGTCATGCACATCCTGCCGGGGCTTGCGCCCTGGGTTTTGGGCGCTTCGGTGCTGTGGTGGGGTGTGGCGACGTATCTGGTGCTGACGTATCCGCGTTCCAGCGAGCGTTGGTCCAGTGCGGCGACCAAATTGGTGATCGGTCTGTTGGTTCTGCTGCCGGCCTGGCAAGGTCTGGTGCAGATCAAACAATACCCATTGGGTAACTTGCTGATCATGGCGGTGATGGTGCTGGTCTGGGGGGCCGATATCGGTGCCTACTTCTCTGGTCGCGCGTTCGGCAAACGCAAACTGGCGCCGCAGGTCAGTCCCGGCAAAAGCTGGGAAGGCGTGTATGGCGGCCTGGCGCTGAGCCTGGTCATCACCGTCATTGTCGGCCTGGTTCGCGACTGGACGGTTGCCGAGCTTTTCAAAGGGTTGATCGGTGCGGCAATTGTCGTGTTCATCTCGGTGGTGGGCGATCTCACCGAAAGCATGTTCAAGCGCCAGTCCGGCATCAAGGACAGCAGTAATCTGCTGCCCGGTCATGGCGGCGTGCTGGATCGCATCGACAGTCTGACGGCTGCGATTCCTGTATTCGCTGTGCTGCTTTGGATGGTCGCACCGTGAGCCGCCCTCAACAGATTACCGTTCTGGGGGCGACCGGTTCGATCGGTCTGAGCACGCTCGACGTCATTGCCCGTCATCCCGAGCGGTATCAGGTTTTTGCCTTGAGCGGCTTCACGCGTCTGAGCGAGTTGCATGCGCTTTGTGTCCGTCATGCACCGAAGTTCGCCGTCGTGCCGGAGCAGAGCGCCGCCCGGGTCCTGCAGGACGATTTGCGTGCAGCCGGTCTGTCGACTCGCGTGCTGGTTGGGGAGGAGGGCCTGTGTCAGGTCGCCTCCGATCCGGAAGTCGATACGGTCATGGCGGCCATCGTCGGTGCGGCGGGCTTGCGTCCGACCCTGGCGGCCGTTGAAACCGGCAAAAAAATTCTCCTGGCCAACAAAGAAGCGCTGGTGATGTCCGGCGCGCTGTTCATGCAGGCCGTACGCAAAAGCGGTTCAGTGCTGCTGCCGATCGACAGCGAGCACAACGCGATTTTCCAGTGCATGCCGCAGGATTTTTCCCGTGGGCTCGGGGTCGTGGGCGTTCGTCGGATCTTGCTGACAGCCTCTGGCGGTCCGTTCCGGCAGACACCCTTGGCCGAGCTCGCCGATGTTTCGCCTGAGCAGGCCTGTGCGCACCCGACCTGGTCCATGGGGCGCAAGATCTCCGTGGACTCGGCGAGCATGATGAACAAGGGGCTCGAGCTGATCGAGGCCTGCTGGCTGTTCGATGCCAAGCCGTCCCAGGTAGAAGTGTTGATTCACCCGCAGAGTGTGATTCATTCGCTGGTCGACTACATCGACGGTTCAGTATTGGCTCAGCTGGGCAATCCTGACATGCGCACACCGATCGCCAACGCCCTGGCCTGGCCGGAGCGTATTGATTCGGGCGTTGCTCCGCTGGATCTGTTTGCCATCGCACGTCTGGATTTCCAGGCGCCCGATGAAGAGCGTTTCCCATGCCTGCGGCTGGCGCGTCAGGCTGCCGAGGCTGGCAATAGCGCACCAGCGATGCTAAATGCGGCAAATGAAGTGGCAGTCGCCGCGTTTCTCGACGGGCGGGTTCGTTATCTGGAAATCGCGAGTATCATCGAAGAAGTCTTGAATCTCGAGCCTGTTGTTGCGGTGGATGATCTCGAGGCTGTGTTCACGGCTGACGCGAAAGCGCGAGTCCTGGCCGGGCAATGGTTGAGTCGTCACGGGCGGTAAGTGCTGCCACACGTTGGCCCATGCAGCACTGGATAGGATTGCGGAGAAAGTAGATGAGCGCGCTCTATATGATTGTCGGCACCCTGGTAGCCCTGGGCGTGCTGGTCACCTTCCACGAATTCGGCCATTTCTGGGTCGCGCGTCGCTGTGGGGTCAAAGTGCTGCGCTTCTCCGTGGGCTTCGGCATGCCGTTGCTGCGCTGGCACGACAAGAAAGGCACTGAGTTCGTCGTCGCCGCGATCCCGCTGGGCGGCTACGTGAAGATGCTCGATGAGCGCGAAGGCGAAGTGCCAGCCGATCAGCTCGATCAATCCTTCAATCGCAAATCCGTCCGTCAGCGCATTGCAATTGTGTCGGCAGGCCCGATTGCCAACTTTTTACTGGCGATGATTTTTTTCTGGGTGCTCGCGATGCTCGGCAGCGAGCAGGTGCGGCCTGTTATCGGTGCCGTTGAGTCTGGCAGTATCGCCGCCAAGGCCGGTTTGAGCCCTGGTCAGGAAATTGTCGCCATCGATGGCGAGCCGACTTCGGGTTGGGGGGCCGTCAATCTGCAGCTGGTTCGCCGTCTTGGCGAGAGCGGTTCCCTTCAGGTGCTGGTCCGCGAGCAGGGTTCCACAGCGGATTCGCCTCGTGAGCTGGTCCTGAATAAATGGCTCAAGGGCGCCGACGAACCGGATCCGATTCGTTCGTTGGGTATTCGCCCTTGGCGTCCGGCATTGCCGCCGGTTTTGGCCGAGCTTGACCCGAAAGGCCCTGCACAGGCGGCTGGCCTGAAAACCGGTGACCGGTTGTTGGCATTGGATGGCAAGGCGCTCGATGACTGGCAGCAGGTGGTCGACACCGTTCGTACGCAACCGGATACCAAAATCATGCTGCGCGTCGAGCGTGATGGTGCTCAAATCGACGTCCCTGTGACGCTCGCTGCTCGCGGCGAGAAAAAGTCGCCCAGTGGTTATCTCGGTGCCGGGGTGAAAGCAATCGATTGGCCACCGGAGATGATTCGCGAGGTCAGTTACGGGCCTTTGGCAGCGATTGGCGAGGGGGCTCGACGCACCTGGACCATGAGCGTACTGACCCTCGATTCGCTCAAGAAAATGTTGTTCGGTGAGCTCTCGGTAAAAAACTTGAGTGGACCGATAACCATTGCTAAAGTGGCGGGCGCTTCTGCCCAGTCGGGCGTCGCTGATTTCCTGAATTTCCTTGCTTATCTGAGTATTAGCCTGGGGGTTCTGAATTTGTTGCCCATTCCTGTACTGGATGGGGGGCATTTGTTGTTTTATCTGATCGAGTGGGCGCGTGGTCGCCCCTTGTCGGATCGGGTGCAGGGTTGGGGGATACAGATCGGTATCAGTTTGGTGGTCGGGGTGATGTTGCTTGCTCTGGTCAATGATTTGGGCCGTCTGTAACACTCCGCTGAATTGCGAATCTGCCGCATTTTGCGGCAGTTTGTTTATTGCCAGTTGGAATAAGAAAGGACTTCATGAAACGTCTGCTGCTAACTGCGGTTCTCACCGTATTGATGATCGCCGAAGTTCACGCCGAGTCCTTCACTATCTCTGATATTCGCGTCAATGGCCTCCAGCGGGTCTCCGCGGGTAGCGTCTTTGGTGCCTTGCCGTTGAACGTCGGTGAACAGGCGGATGATCGTCGCCTGGTGGAATCCACTCGTGCGCTGTTCAAAACCGGGTTCTTTCAAGATATCCAGCTGGGCCGCGATGGCAATGTTCTTGTCATTACGGTAGTCGAGCGTCCGTCAGTCGCCAGTATCGAGATCGAGGGCAACAAGGCGATCTCCACTGAAGACCTGATGAAAGGCCTCAAACAATCCGGTCTGGCCGAAGGCGAGATCTTCCAGCGTGCCACCCTCGAAGGTGTACGTAACGAACTGCAGCGCCAATACGTCGCGCAGGGCCGCTACTCGGCTACCGTCGACACCGAAGTGGTGCCGCAGCCGCGCAACCGCGTCGGGCTGAAGGTCAACATCAACGAAGGCACCGTCGCTGCTATCCAGCACATCAACGTGGTGGGTAACACGGTCTTCCCTGATGAAGACCTGATCGACCTGTTCGAACTCAAGACTACCAACTGGCTGTCGTTCTTCAAGAACGACGACAAGTACGCCCGTGAAAAGCTTTCCGGTGACCTGGAACGTCTGCGTTCCTACTACCTGGACCGCGGCTATATCAACATGGATATCGCTTCGACCCAGGTATCCATCACCCCGGACAAGAAACACGTCTACATCACCGTCAACGTCAACGAAGGCGAGAAGTACACCGTTCGTGACGTCAAGCTGAGCGGCGACCTGAAAGTCCCTGAGGACCAGGTCAAGTCGTTGCTTCTGGTGCAGAAAGGCCAGGTGTTCTCGCGCAAGCTGATGACCACCACGTCCGAACTGATCACCCGCCGTCTGGGTAACGAGGGCTACACCTTCGCCAACGTCAACGGCGTACCTCAGCCGCACGATGAAGACCACACTGTCGATATCACTTTCGCTGTCGATCCGGGCAAGCGTGCTTACGTCAACCGCATCAACTTCCGTGGCAACACCAAGTCCGAAGACGAAGTGCTGCGCCGTGAAATGCGTCAGATGGAAGGTGGCTGGGCTTCGACCTATCTGATCGACCAGTCCAAGACCCGTCTTGAGCGTCTGGGCTTCTTCAAGGAAGTCAACGTCGAAACCCCGGCCGTTCCGGGTGTCGATGACCAGGTTGACGTGAACTACAGCGTTGAAGAGCAAGCTTCCGGTTCGATTACCGCCAGCGTCGGCTTCGCACAGAGTGCTGGTCTGATCCTCGGTGGTTCGATCACCCAGAACAACTTCCTGGGTACCGGTAACAAGGTCAGCGTCGGCTTGACCCGCAGTGAATACCAGAGCCGCTATAACTTCGGTTATGTCGACCCGTACTGGACTGCTGATGGCGTGAGCCTGGGTTACAACGCTTTCTATCGCACCACTGACTACAAAGACCTCGACGTCGACGTAGCCAGCTATGCCGTAGACAGCCTGGGTGCAGGCGTGAGCGTCGGTTACCCGATCAGCGAAACGTCGCGTCTGACCTTCGGTCTGACCGCGCAACAGGACAAGATCAAGACTGGCCTGTACACCGTTGACGAGATCTTCGACTTCGTTAACAAGGAAGGCGACAACTACCTGAACTTCAAGGCGTCGGCCGGTTGGTCCGAGTCGACCCTGAACAAAGGTGTGCTGGCGACCCGTGGTCATTCCCAAAGCCTGGTGCTGGAATCCACGACGCCGGGCAGTGACCTGTCGTTCTTCAAGCTCGACTACCGTGGTCAGTTGTTCCAGCCACTGAGCGAAAACTACACCATGCGCCTGCATACCGAACTGGGTTATGGCGATGGCTACGGTTCGACCGATGGCTTGCCGTTCTATGAAAACTACTATGCTGGTGGTTTCAACTCGGTTCGTGGCTTCAAGGACAGCACCCTGGGTCCTCGCAGTACACCGAGTACCGGCCGCAATCCGGGCACCGCGCTCGATCCGGATCAGGATCCGCTGCCATTCGGTGGTAACGTCCTGATCCAGGGCGGTGTGGAGGTTCTGTTCCCTCTGCCGTTCGTCAAGGATCAGCGTTCCCTGCGTACCTCGGTATTCTGGGACGTGGGTAACGTGTTCGACTCGCAGTGCAAGACGCCGACCAATGCAGACGGTTCGAAGTCCAATACGCAATGCAACGACATCAGTCTGAGCAACATGGCCAGCTCTGTCGGTGTAGGTGTGACATGGGTTACCGCACTGGGTCCTCTGAGTTTCGCGTTGGCCATGCCGATCAAGAAACCGGATGAGGCTGAAACTCAAGTGTTCCAATTCTCCCTCGGCCAGACGTTCTAAGCGTCTGACCCAAGATAACGACAATGGATTTTGTAGGAGTGCATCGTGCGTAAGTTGACTCAATTGGTTCTCCTGGCGACCGTACTGGTAGCAGGCCCGGCTTTTGCCGACATGAAAATCGCCGTTCTGAACTATCAGATGGCTCTGCTGGAATCCGACGCGGCCAAGAAATACGCCGTCGATGCCGAGAAGAAGTTCGGCCCGCAGCTGACCAAGCTCAAGACGCTGGAAAGCAGCGCCAAGGGTATTCAGGACCGCCTGATGGCGGGCGGCGACAAGATGCAGCAAGGCGAGCGTGAGCGTCTGGAACTTGAATTCAAGCAAAAGGCCCGTGACTTCCAGTTCCAGTCCAAGGAACTGAACGAAGCCAAAGCCGTTGCTGACCGTGAAATGCTGAAGCAGCTCAAGCCGAAACTGGACAGCGCTGTGGAAGAAGTCATCAAGAAAGGTGCTTTTGACCTGGTCTTCGAGCGTGGTGCAGTGATTGATGTCAAGCCTCAGTACGACATCACTCGCCAGGTTATCGAGCGCATGAATCAGCTGAAGTAATCCATGACAGCGACCATAAAACTCGGCCAGTTGGCCGAGTTCCTCGGCGCCACCCTGCGTGGCAACCCGGAGAAGGAAATTACTGGGCTAGCCACTTTGCAAGAGGCTGGCCCAGCTCAGTTGAGCTTTCTGGCAAATCCCCAATACCGTAAATACCTGGCTGACAGCCGGGCTGCAGCCCTGTTGCTGAAAGCCGCTGACGCCGAAGGGTTTGACGGGGATGCGCTGGTCGTGCCCGACCCGTATCTTGCTTATGCACGCATTTCCCACCTGTTCGATCCCAAGCCCAAGGCGGCTGCCGGTATTCATCCGACAGCGGTAGTGGCGGAGGACGCGGTGATCGATCCGGCGGCGAGTATCGGTGCATTTGTGGTTATCGAAAGCGGGGCGCGAGTTGATGCGGGTACGACCATCGGCGCGCACTGCTTCATCGGCGCCCGTAGCGTCATTGGTGAAGGTGGCTGGCTCGCACCGCGCGTCACGCTGTATCACGACGTGCGCATCGGCAAGCGGGTGGTGATTCAATCCGGTGCGGTACTGGGTGGCGAAGGCTTCGGCTTTGCCAACGAGAAAGGCATCTGGCAGAAAATCGCTCAGATCGGTGGTGTTCTGGTCGGTGACGATGTGGAGATCGGCGTGAATACCGCCATCGACCGCGGTGCGCTGGCCGATACCGTCCTCGGGAATGGCGTCAAGCTCGACAATCAGATTCAGATCGCTCACAACGTCCAGGTTGGTGATCACACCGCCATGGCCGCGTGCGTGGGCATTTCCGGCAGCACCAAGATCGGCAAGCACTGCATGCTCGCCGGTGGCGTTGGGCTGGTGGGGCATATCGAAATTTGCGACAAGGTTTTCATCACCGGGATGACCATGGTGACCCACTCGATTACCGAGCCGGGCTCCTACTCTTCCGGTACGGCCATGCAACCGGCTGCCGAATGGCGCAAAAGCGCGGCACGCATCCGTCAGCTCGATGACATCGCGCGGCGGCTGCGACAGCTGGAAAAGCGGGCAGGGGAAGTGACCCCTGACGGTAATGCTTCATCAGATGGCTGATACCATTTCCATATCAAGTGTGCACAGCCGCTAGACTGCCTCCTTGATTTGCTAGAGGAACGCGCGTCAGTCGCGCGTTTCCAATCTCTACATAGGCTTCCCCCCGAAATGATGGACATCAACGAGATTCGCGAATACCTGCCTCACCGTTACCCGTTCCTGCTGGTGGACCGGGTCGTGGAACTGGACGTGGAAGGCAAGCGCATTCGCGCCTACAAGAATGTCAGCATCAACGAACCGTTCTTCAATGGTCACTTTCCCGCGCATCCAATCATGCCGGGCGTGCTGATCATCGAAGCGATGGCTCAGGCTGCCGGTATCCTTGGCTTCAAAATGCTTGACGTGAAGCCCGCCGACGGCACGCTTTACTACTTCGTCGGCTCCGACAAGCTTCGTTTTCGCCAGCCCGTCACCCCGGGTGACCAATTGATCCTTGAAGCCCGCTTCATCAGCTGCAAGCGTCAGATCTGGAAGTTCGAATGCCAGGCTTCGGTCGATGGCAAACCAGTCTGCTCCGCTGAAATCATCTGCGCGGAACGCAAACTATGAGTTTGATTGACCCTCGCGCAATCATCGATCCGTCGGCCATTCTGGCTGACGACGTTGAGGTCGGCCCCTGGTCGATCATCGGCGCAGGTGTGGAAATCGGCGAGGGGACAGTGATCGGGCCGCATGTGATTCTCAAAGGCCCGACCCGAATCGGTAAGCACAATCGCATCTACCAGTTTTCTTCGGTAGGCGAGGACACTCCCGATCTGAAATACAAAGGTGAAGAAACCCGTCTGGTCATCGGCGACCATAACGTCATCCGTGAAGGCGTGACGATTCACCGCGGGACCATTCAGGACCGTTCGGAAACGACCCTGGGCGATCACAACCTGATCATGGCCTATGCCCACATCGGCCACGACAGCGTCATCGGCAGCCACTGCATCCTGGTCAACAACACCGCGCTGGCGGGCCATGTGCACGTTGAAGACTGGGCGATCCTGTCCGGTTTCACCCTGGTCCACCAGTATTGCCATATCGGCGCCCACAGCTTTTCCGGTATGGGCACCGCCATCGGCAAGGACGTTCCAGCGTACGTGACGGTGTTCGGCAACCCGGCCGAAGCGCGCAGCATGAACTTCGAAGGCATGCGTCGCCGTGGTTTCAGCGAAGACGCGATCCACGCCCTGCGTCGAGCCTACAAGGTGGTTTACCGCCAGGGCCTGACCGTCGAACAAGCGCTCGCCGAACTGGCCGAACCTTCGGCGCAGTTTCCGGAAGTCGCGGTGTTCCGTGATTCCATCCAGTCTTCGACCCGCGGCATCACGCGTTAATCATGGCTAATCTGCGTATTGCGCTGGTGGCGGGTGAAGCTTCCGGTGACATTCTGGGCGCCGGTCTCATGCGTGCGCTCAAGGCACAGCATCCGGCAGTCGAGTTCATCGGTGTCGGTGGTCCGCTGATGCAGGCCGAAGGCCTGACCTCGTACTTTCCGATGGAGCGTCTCTCGGTCATGGGCCTGGTGGAAGTGCTGGGTCGACTGCGCGAGTTGCTCAAGCGCCGCAAGAAACTGGTCGCTGACCTGATCGCCGAGAAGCCGGATGTGTTCATCGGTATCGATGCCCCGGACTTCAACCTGAATATCGAACTCAAGCTGCGCCAGGCCGGGATCAAGACCGTGCACTACGTCAGCCCGTCGGTCTGGGCGTGGCGGCAGAAGCGGGTGCTGAAGATTCGCGAAGGCTGCGACCTGATGCTCACGCTGTTTCCATTCGAAGCAAAATTCTATGAAGAGAAGGGTGTGCCGGTGCGGTTTGTCGGGCATTCCCTGGCCGATGCGATCCCGCTTGAAGCCGACCGCGCCGCCGCACGGGCTGAACTCGGTTTGCCTGACGGGCCGTTGGTCGCGCTCATGCCCGGCAGTCGCGGTGGCGAAGTAGGTCGTCTGGGGGCGTTGTTCCTCGATACCGCCCAGCGTCTGCGCGCCCTGCGTCCTGGCGTTCGGTTCGTCATGCCGTGCGCCAGTCCTCAGCGCCGCGCGCAGCTTGAAGAGTTGCTCATCGGTCGCGATCTGCCGCTGACCCTGCTCGACGGCAAATCCCATCTGGCGCTGGCAGCTTGCGACGCGGTGTTGATCGCCTCCGGAACGGCTACCCTCGAAGCCTTGTTGTACAAGCGGCCGATGGTCGTTGCCTATCGTTTGGCACCGCTGACGTTCTGGATTCTCAAGCGCATGGTCAAGAGCCCCTACGTCTCGTTGCCGAACCTGTTGGCCCAGCGCCTGTTGGTGCCCGAATTGCTGCAGGACGATGCGACGGTTGAAGCGCTGGCCCAGACCTTGTCGCCACTGATCGAGGGTGGCGAGGAACAGACACGCGGCTTCGACCAGATTCACCGGACCCTTCGTCTGGATGCCTCCAACCAGGCTGCGGATGCAGTGCTGAAACTGATCGGCCAAGTACAATGAGTAAAACAAGCATGCAAATGGGGCTGGATTTCACCTTGGTCGCTGAAGTCGAAGATCTGGTTGCCGGTGTTGACGAAGTCGGTCGCGGCCCGCTTTGTGGCGCCGTGGTAACCGCAGCTGTGATCCTTGATCCGAACCGTCCGATCCTGGGCTTGAACGATTCGAAGAAACTCACCGAAGCCCGCCGCGAAAAGCTTTACGACGAAATTTGCGAGAAGGCCCTGAGCTGGTGCATCGCGCGCGCGGAAGTCGAAGAAATCGACGAGTTGAACATCCTCCATGCCACCATGCTGGCCATGCAGCGTGCGATCGAAGGCCTGCACATTCAGCCAAAACTGGCGATGATCGACGGTAACCGCTGCCCGAAGCTGTCCATGCGTGCTGAAGCGGTGGTGCAGGGTGATGGCAAGGTGCCAGCAATTGCTGCGGCGTCGATACTGGCCAAAGTCAGTCGCGATCGTGAAATGGCTGCTTTCGAATTGATTTACCCGGGTTACGGCATCGGTGGTCACAAAGGCTATCCGACGCCCGTTCATCTGGAAGCCTTGGCGCGTCTGGGCCCGACACCGATTCATCGCCGCTCGTTTGCCCCGGTGCGGTTGGCATACGAAGCTCGGGAAAGCCTGATCGAGAGTTAGTTGCAAGGCTGATGTTTTTGCCAAGGCCCGGTACAATCCGGGCCTTGTTGTCTTCACGTTTCTAGACAGGATCACTATGCCGGCTTCATTCGTTCATCTACGCCTGCACACTGAATATTCCCTGGTCGACGGTCTGGTGCGGATCAAACCGCTGGTCAAGACCCTGGTCGGCATGAACATGCCTGCCGTCGCGGTCACCGACCAGAACAACATGTGTTCCCTGGTCAAATTCTATAAAGCGGCCATGGGTGCAGGCATCAAGCCGATCTGCGGCGCCGACCTGTGGCTGTCGAACAAGGATCCGGACAACGCCCTGAGCCGGATCAGCCTGTTGGCAATGAACGCTGTCGGCTATCGCAACCTGACTGAGCTGATCTCCCGCGGCTTCATCGACGGCCAGCGCAATGGTTCGGTCATCATCGAGCGTGAGTGGGTGGCCGAGGCCAGCGAAGGCTTGATCATGCTGTCGGCAGCGAAAGAAGGCGAGATTGGCCTGGCCATGCTCAGCGGCAATCCGGCAGAAGCGGAAAAGCTCGCGCGTGAATGGATGGCGGTGTTCCCGGATCGCTTTTACCTGGAAATCCAGCGCACCAATCGCCCCAACGATGAAGAACAACTGCACGGCGCCGTGGCCCTGGCGGAGAAAATCGGCGCGCCACTCGTGGCAACCAACGACGTGCGCTTCATCAAGCAGGAAGACTTCGCCGCCCACGAGACCCGCGTCTGCATCGGTGAGGGCCGCGCCCTCGACGATCCGCGGCGTTCGAAGAATTACAGCGATCAGCAATACCTCAAAAGCGCCGAGGAAATGGCCGAGCTGTTCAGCGACATTCCCGAGGCGCTGGAAAACACCGTCGAGATCGCCAAACGCTGCAATATCGAAGTGAAGCTGGGCACTCACTTCCTGCCCAACTTCCCGATTCCCGATGGCATGACCATCGACGAGTATTTCCGCAAGGTGTCCTTCGATGGCCTGGAAGAGCGCCTCAGCGTTCTGCTGCCCAAGGACACGACGCAAGACTACGAAGCCAAGCGTCAGGTCTACGTCGATCGGCTGAATTTCGAGCTGGATATCATCATCCAGATGGGGTTTCCGGGTTACTTCCTCATCGTTATGGACTTTATCCAGTGGGCCAAGAGCAACGGCGTGCCGGTAGGTCCTGGCCGTGGTTCGGGTGCCGGCTCGCTGGTGGCCTATGTGCAGAAGATCACCGACCTCGATCCGCTGGAATATGACCTGCTGTTCGAACGTTTCCTCAACCCGGAACGGGTATCGATGCCCGACTTCGACGTCGACTTCTGCATGGACGGTCGTGATCGGGTCATCGACTACGTGGCCGAAAAGTATGGCCGCAACGCGGTAAGCCAGATCATCACTTTCGGTTCCATGGCCGCGAAGGCTGTGGTCCGGGACGTGGCGCGGGTGCAGGGCAAGTCCTACGGTCTGGCGGATCGTCTGTCGAAGATGATTCCGTTTGAAGTCGGCATGACCCTGGAAAAAGCCTACGAGCAGGAAGAAATCCTCCGTGACTTCATCAAGGTCGATGAAGAAGCCGCCGAAATCTGGGAAATGGCGCGCAAGCTCGAAGGTGTTGTGCGCAACGTCGGCAAGCACGCCGGTGGTGTGGTGATCGCGCCGACCAAGCTGACTGACTTTTCGCCGATCTATTGTGACGAAGCCGGTGATGGCCTGGTAACCCAGTTCGACAAGGACGACGTTGAAGCTGCGGGCCTGGTGAAGTTCGACTTCCTGGGTCTGCGGACCCTGACGGTCATCGACTGGGCGTTGAAAACCATCAACCGCGATCGCGCCAAGGTCAACGAGCCACCGCTGGACATCGCGTTCATTCCGCTGGACGACAAGCCGACCTACACGCTGCTGCAAAAAGCCGAAACCACTGCGGTGTTCCAGCTCGAGTCGCGCGGCATGAAAGAGCTGATCAAAAAGCTCAAGCCCGACTGCCTGGAAGACTTGATCGCACTGGTGGCTCTGTTCCGTCCGGGCCCTTTGCAATCGGGCATGGTTGACGACTTTATCAACCGTAAGCACGGTCGCGCCGAACTCGCGTACCCGCACTCGGACTACCAGTACGAAGGCTTGAAGCCAGTACTGGCACCGACGTACGGCATCATCCTGTATCAGGAACAGGTGATGCAGATTGCCCAGGTCATGGCCGGTTACACCCTTGGTGGTGCGGACATGCTGCGTCGGGCCATGGGTAAGAAAAAGCCCGAGGAAATGGCCAAGCAGCGCGGCGGTTTCATTGAAGGTTGCAAGACCAACAATATCGACGCTGACCTTGCCGGTAACATTTTCGACCTGGTGGAAAAATTCGCCGGTTACGGCTTCAACAAATCCCACTCCGCCGCTTACGGCCTGGTGTCGTACCAGACCGCGTGGCTGAAAACGCACTACCCGGCGCCGTTCATGGCCGCGGTACTGTCAGCGGATATGCACAACACCGACAAGGTCGTGACCTTGATCGAAGAAATTCGCACCATGAAGCTGCGTCTCGACGCGCCGGATGTGAATACCTCCGAATTCAAGTTCACGGTGAATGAAGAAGGCCGGATTATTTACGGCCTCGGCGCGATCAAGGGTGTGGGCGAAGGCCCTGTTGAGGCGATTACCGAGGCGCGCCAGGACGGTCCGTTCAAGGACCTGTTCGATTTCTGCGCCAGGGTTGACCTCAAACGCATCAATAAACGCACGCTGGACGGTTTGATCCGCAGCGGTGCGCTGGATCGTCTGGGGCCCTATTTCCATGACGAACCGAAAGCCTATCAAGCGAGCATCGACCAGAACCGCGCGGTCTTGTTGAACGCGATGGAAGGGGCGATCAAGGCCGCCGAACAAACCGCCCGCACCCACGACAGTGGCCACGCCGACCTGTTTGGCGGGCTGTTTGTCGAGGAAGATGCCGACGTCTACGCCAATAACCGCAAGGCGAAAGAGCTGACCCTGAAGGAACGCCTGAAAGGGGAGAAAGACACCCTGGGCCTTTACCTGACCGGTCACCCGATCGACGAATACGAAGGTGAAATCCGCCGTTTCGCTCGTCAACGCATCATCGACTTGAAGCCGGCTCGGGATACCCAGACCGTCGCAGGCATGATCATCGCCCTGCGGGTGATGAAGAACAAAAAGGGCGACAAGATGGGGTTCATCACCCTCGACGACCGTTCTGGCCGGATCGAAGCCTCGCTGTTCGCCGACGCGTTCCATTCCGCGCAGTCGCTGTTGCAGACTGACGCGATGGTGGTGGTCGAAGGCGAGGTCAGCAATGACGACTTCTCCGGCGGTTTGCGTCTGCGGGTCAAACGGGTGATGAGCATGGAGGACGCGCGCACCAACCTGGCCGAAAGCCTGCGATTGAAGCTGCAGACCAAGGATTTGAAGGGCGATCAGCTACGCTGGCTGGGTGAGTTGTTCAAGCGTCACCGCGGCGCGTGCCCGATCACCATGGAATACACGAGCCCCGATGCGAAGGCCTTGCTGCAGTTCGGCGAGACCTGGCGAATCGACCCGGCGGATGCGTTGATTCAAGCCCTGCGTGACCAGTTCGGGCGAGACAACGTCTTCCTCCAATACCGTTGACGGTCAGGTGCCTTCCATAGGCCTTGATCTCGACCTGAATTTTTAATCTCGACCTAAACGCGCCTGTCCCTTAAGGTAGGGCGCGAATAGACAACCGGCCGGCCCAAGCTCTCTTGGACGTCGACCCTAGACGGACGCCTATGAACCCGAATTTTCTAGATTTCGAACAGCCGATCGCCGACCTGCAAGCCAAGATCGAAGAGTTGCGCTTGGTCGGTAATGACAATTCGCTGAATATCGGCGATGAGATCTCCCGCCTGCAGGACAAAAGCAGCACGCTGACCGAAGACATCTTCGGCAAGCTGACCAGCTGGCAGATCGCGCGTCTGGCGCGTCACCCGAAACGTCCATACACCCTGGACTACATCGAACACATCTTCACCGAGTTCGACGAACTGCACGGTGACCGTCACTTCTCCGACGACGCTGCCATCGTTGGCGGCGTGGCCCGTCTGGATGACCAGCCGGTGATGATCATCGGCCACCAGAAAGGCCGTGAAGTGCGCGAGAAAGTTCGCCGCAACTTCGGCATGCCGCGCCCGGAAGGCTACCGCAAGGCTTGCCGCCTGATGGAGATGGCTGAACGTTTCAAAATGCCGATCCTGACCTTCATCGATACGCCGGGCGCCTACCCTGGCATCGACGCTGAAGAGCGCAACCAGAGCGAAGCGATTGCCTGGAACCTGCGCGTCATGGCCCGCCTGAAAACCCCAATCATCGCCACCGTGATCGGTGAAGGTGGTTCCGGCGGCGCTCTGGCAATCGGCGTGTGCGATCAGTTGAACATGCTTCAGTATTCGACCTACGCAGTGATCTCGCCGGAAGGTTGCGCTTCGATTCTGTGGAAAACCGCAGAAAAAGCACCGGATGCCGCCGAAGCCATGGGCATCACTGCCGAGCGCCTGAAAGGCCTGGGCATCGTCGACAAAGTGATCGGCGAGCCTTTGGGCGGCGCTCATCGTGATCCGGCTGCAGCCGCTGCATCGATCCGTGCCGAGCTGAGTTCGCAGCTGGCGATGTTGAAGAAGTTCGATAACGAAGCGCTGCTGGCCCGCCGTTACGAGCGTCTGATGAGCTACGGTCTCTGATCTGACCTTGGCTTCAATGTGGGAGCGGGCTTGCTCGCGAAAGCGGTATAACAGTCAACTGATGTGTTGAATGTTGAGCCGCCTTCGCGAGCAAGCCCGCTCCCACATTTGTTTTGTGCAAAGGGGTCGATATGAGCCAGCCCATGATTGATCTGCCTGTCAGGCTCTTGCTGAATCTCAAGCCTTGGCGCAACGCCACAACCTGGCGCATTGCTTTCTCCGGGGGCCTCGATTCCACGGTCCTTCTGCACCTTCTCGCCAATCTCGCAAAAAACGAACACCTCCCCGAGCTCAAGGCTATACACATTCATCACGGCCTACAGGCTGTGGCTGATACATGGCCGGAGCACTGCCAGTCTGTCTGTGATGGGCTGGGTGTACCTTTGCAGGTCGTTCACGTCCAGGTTCAGCCCGGCGCCAGCCTTGAGCGCGCAGCCCGTGATGCGCGATATGGCGCGTTCATCGAGGCCACTCAAGCCAATGAAGTGCTGCTGACCGCCCAACACCGCGATGATCAGGCCGAAACCCTGTTGTTCCGATTGCTGCGTGGGGCAGGGGTAAGAGGCTTGTCGGGGGTGCCGAGCCAGCGTGCGTTGGGGCGGGGGCATCTGCTGCGACCGCTGCTCGATGTCTCGCGCGCAGAGCTTGAGGCTTACGCGACCGGGCATCAGTTGAGGTGGATAGAAGACCCTTCGAACCAGGATCATCAATTCTCGCGCAATTACCTGCGGCATCAGGTGTTGCCGGTCATGACCGCACGTTGGCCTCAAGCCGTGGCGAGCATGGCCCGCAGCGCGGCCCATCTGAGTGAAGCCCGTGGATTGCTTGATGAGCTGGCGCACATTGATCTGGCGCATGCCCTTACTGACAGTGAATTCGATTGGTTAGGTGTGCCGTCCCTCGAGTTGTCGCCGATTGCAAAGCTGTCCGCCGCTCGCCAGCGAAATGCAATGAGTCACTGGCTCGCTGCGCTGACGCGTCTGCCGGACAGCGACCATTGGTCGGGTTGGGAGGATCTGCGTGATGCCACCGGCGATGCCCGTCCGATCTGGCGGTTGGCGGATGGCGAACTGCATCGGGCGGGCGGACGCATCTGGTGGTTATCCGGCCGTTGGCGACGTCCTGCACTCGACGTGGGAAGGTGGGCTGACCCCTCGCAAGCATTGGTTTTGCCTGACAATGGCGTGCTCACGTTCACCGGACAACCCCCCGAAGGCCCGCTGCATATCCGCTATCGAGAGGGAGGCGAGACCATGAACCTGCCCGATCGTGGCCATCGGGACCTGAAGCGTTTGCTCAATGAGCGCGGGGTTCCAGGGTTCGTCCGTGGCAGATTGCCGCTGCTGTACCGGGGCGAGCAATTGCTGGCGGTGGCCAACCTTCGGGGCTTGAATGGGTGTGAGCAGGACGGCTGGAATTTGCATTGGCAGCCACCGAACGAAGATCAAGGTTTGAGCTGAAAGGGGCTTTCCGGTAGACTACGCTCCCTTCTTGATACAACTTCTGTGGATTCGCCTGAATTGCAGGAGTTGCCGATTACCAAGCAGTCTTTGCTGGGCGATTCCAAAAAATGTGTAGCGAGCAACGTACCGGTGTTTCATCTCCCGGTCTGTCCCAACGCGGCGGTTTTTTTGAAAGGTGCACTGTGATTAATGCAGGTGATCGGGGGCTTCGGCCTTCCTTCGCTTTCCCCGGCGGCTCGGACCGCTTTAACGCAGACTTCTAGGGTTTTTCATGACGCGCTACATATTCGTCACGGGCGGTGTTGTTTCTTCATTGGGGAAAGGCATTGCATCGGCTTCATTGGCGGCCATCCTGGAGGCGCGGGGACTTAAGGTCACCATGCTGAAGCTGGATCCGTACATCAACGTCGACCCGGGCACCATGAGCCCGTTCCAGCACGGTGAAGTGTTCGTCACCCACGACGGCGCCGAGACCGACCTGGACCTGGGTCACTACGAGCGGTTCATCCGCACGACCATGACCCAGAACAACAACTTCACCACCGGCCGTGTCTACGAGCACGTCCTGCGCAAAGAGCGCCGTGGTGATTACCTGGGCGCCACCATCCAGGTGATCCCGCACATCACCGACGAAATCAAGCGCCGGATCATCAAGGGCGCCGGCGACGCCGACGTGGCGATGGTCGAGATCGGTGGCACCGTGGGTGACATCGAATCCCAGCCGTTCCTCGAAGCGATCCGTCAATTGCGTTTCGAAGTCGGCGCCAAGCGCGCGATGCTCATGCACCTGACGCTGGTGCCGTACATCGCCACTGCCGGCGAAACCAAAACCAAGCCAACCCAGCACTCGGTCAAGGAACTGCGTTCCATCGGCCTGCAACCTGATGTGCTGGTTTGCCGCTCCGATCACCCGATCGACATCTCCTCGCGTCGCAAAATCGCGCAGTTCACCAACGTTGAAGAGCGTGCGGTGATTGCCTTGGAAGACGCCGACACCATCTACAAGATCCCGGGCATCCTGCACTCCCAGGGCCTGGATGATTTTGTGGTCGAGCGTTTCGGCTTGCAATGTGGCGGCGCGGATCTGTCCGAGTGGGAAGCCGTGGTCGACGCCAAGCTCAACCCTGAGCACGAAGTCACCATCGCCATGGTCGGCAAGTACATGGAACTGCTGGACGCCTACAAGTCGCTGATCGAAGCGATGAGTCACGCCGGCATCAGCAACCGCACCAAGGTCAACCTGCGCTACATCGATTCCGAAGACATCGAAAACCAGGGCACCGCGCTGCTGGAAGGCGTCGATGCGATCCTGGTTCCAGGCGGCTTCGGTCTGCGTGGCGTGGAAGGCAAGATCACCGCCGTTCAGTACGCTCGCGAAAACAAGGTTCCGTACCTTGGCATCTGCCTGGGCATGCAAGTCGCCGTGATCGAGTTCGCTCGTAACGTCATGGGCTGGAAAGACGCCAACTCCACCGAGTTCGATCGTGCAAGCGGTCACCCGGTCGTGGGTCTGATCACCGAGTGGGAAGACGCCACCGGCGCGGTCGAAACCCGTACCGAAACGTCCGACCTGGGCGGCACCATGCGCCTCGGCGCGCAGGATTGCCTGCTGGAACCTGGATCCCTGGTTCACGGTTGCTACGGCAAGGACGTTATCGTCGAGCGTCACCGTCATCGCTACGAAGTGAACAACAACCTGTTGCCGCAAATCATGGAAGCCGGCCTGAAAATCTCCGGTCGCTCCGGTGACGGCGCGCTGGTTGAAGTGGTCGAAGCGCCGGATCATCCATGGTTCGTCGCTTGCCAGTTCCACCCTGAGTTCACCTCGACACCACGCGACGGTCACCCGTTGTTCAGCGGTTTCGTCAAAGCAGCTTTGGTTCAACACCAGAAGAAGGCGTAAATCCGATGGCCCAGAAGATCATCCGCGTAGGCGATATCGAGATTGCCAACGACAAGCCAATGGTGCTGTTCGGTGGCATGAACGTGCTGGAAAGCCGCGACATGGCGATGCAGGTCTGCGAAGAGTACGTGAAGGTTACCGAGAAACTCGGTATCCCTTACGTGTTCAAGGCCAGCTTCGACAAGGCCAACCGTTCCTCCGTGACCTCGTACCGTGGTCCCGGCCTGGAAGAGGGCATGCGGATTTTCCAGGACATCAAGCAAGCCTTTGGCGTGCCGATCATCACCGACGTCCACGAGCCTGAACAGGCGGCGGTCGTCGCTGAAGTCTGCGACATCATCCAGCTGCCGGCCTTCCTGTCGCGTCAGACCGACCTCGTGGTCGCGATGGCCAAGACCGGTGCGGTGATCAATATCAAGAAAGCCCAGTTCCTCGCGCCTCAGGAAATGAAACACATCCTGAACAAATGCGTGGAAGCGGGTAACGATCAGTTGATCCTCTGCGAGCGCGGTTCGAGCTTCGGCTACAACAACCTGGTCGTCGACATGCTCGGCTTCGGCATCATGAAGCAGTTCGAATACCCGGTGTTCTTCGACGTGACCCACGCGCTGCAAATGCCTGGTGGTCGCTCGGATTCCGCCGGCGGTCGTCGCGCCCAGGTCCTCGACCTGGCCAAGGCAGGCATGAGCCAGTCGCTGGCCGGTCTGTTCCTCGAAGCGCACCCGGACCCGGACAACGCCAAATGCGATGGCCCTTGCGCCTTGCGTCTGGACAAACTGGAGCCATTCCTGGCCCAGCTCAAAGCATTGGACGAACTGGTGAAGAGTTTTCCGACGGTAGAAACCGCGTAACATCGGAATTCGGTTGTTGTAGGAGCCAGCTTGCTGGCGATGGGGCCTTTACAGACGCCATCGCCAGCAAGCCGGCTCCTACAAAAGCAGTGCGACCCACAAGTTATAAATCGAGCACAAAGCGTTTTCGTCAACTTTGGAGTGTTTACAACAATGGCAAAAATCGTCGACATCAAAGGTCGTGAAGTTCTCGACTCCCGTGGCAACCCCACCGTGGAAGCGGACGTGCTTCTCGATAACGGCATCATCGGCAGCGCTTGCGCGCCGTCCGGTGCTTCCACTGGCTCGCGTGAAGCGCTCGAGCTGCGTGATGGCGACAAGAGCCGTTACCTGGGCAAGGGCGTTCTGAAAGCCGTCGCCAACATCAACGGTCCGATCCGCGACCTGTTGAAAGGTACAGACCCAAGCGACCAGAAAGCCCTCGATCACGCAATGATCAAGCTCGACGGCACTGAAAACAAAGGTTCCCTGGGCGCCAACGCGATCCTCGCCGTTTCCCTGGCCGCGGCCAAGGCAGCAGCTCAGGACCAGGACCTGCCGCTGTACGCACACATCGCCAACCTGAACGGCACCCCGGGTGTCTACTCGATGCCGGTTCCGATGATGAACATCATCAACGGTGGCGAGCACGCCGATAACAACGTCGACATCCAGGAATTCATGGTTCAGCCGGTTGGCGCCAAGTCTTTCTCGGAAGGTCTGCGCATGGGTACCGAGATTTTCCATCACCTCAAAGCCGTTCTGAAGGCCCGTGGCCTGAGCACTGCTGTCGGTGACGAAGGTGGTTTTGCGCCGAACCTGGCGTCGAACGAAGACGCTTTGAAAGTGATCTCCGAAGCCGTGGCCAACGCCGGTTACAAGCTGGGCACCGACGTGACCCTGGCACTGGACTGCGCGGCCAGCGAATTCTACGAAGACGGCAAGTACAACCTGTCCGGCGAAGGCCAGGTGTTCACTGCTGAAGGTTTCGCCGACTACCTCAAGGGTCTGACCGAGCGTTACCCGATCATCTCCATCGAAGATGGCCTGGACGAGTCCGACTGGGCTGGCTGGAAAATCCTCACCGACAAGATCGGCGAGAAAACCCAGCTGGTAGGCGACGACCTGTTCGTGACCAACACCAAGATCCTGAAAGAAGGCATCGATAAAAAGATCGCCAACTCGATCCTGATCAAGTTCAACCAGATCGGCACCCTGACCGAAACCCTGGAAGCCATCCAGATGGCCAAGGCTGCCGGTTACACCGCCGTGATCTCGCACCGTTCCGGCGAAACCGAAGATTCGACCATTGCCGACCTGGCCGTGGGCACTTCGGCTGGCCAGATCAAGACCGGCTCCCTGTGCCGTTCCGATCGTGTTTCCAAGTACAACCAACTGCTGCGTATCGAAGAGCAGTTGAATGGCAAAGCCAAGTACAACGGCCGCAGCGAGTTTCGCGGTTAAGCTGTAGATGGTAAAAAGTCAGCGGATTGTGTCGGAAAAGTCGCGACAGCGGCGGATTTGCCACTAATCTGATGCCTTACTAGCACAAGCCTGGATATTCCAGGCTTCGTGCTATCAGTCGCTTCAAAGTTTTGGCATGGCTGTCTTTTTTCACTGGATACCTGATATTCGATGCGCAGTCCCAATTGGTTGTTCCTCGTCTTGCTCTTGTTGCTGGCTGGCCTGCAGTACCGCCTGTGGGTGGGTAATGGCAGTCTGGCGCAAGTGGCCGAGCTGACTCAGCAGATCGCGGATCAACAGGCTGAGAACCAAGGGTTACTGGAACGTAATCGGGTGATGGACGCCGAAGTCAGTGAATTGAAAAAAGGCATGGAGACCGTTGAAGAGCGCGCTCGCCATGAGTTGGGCATGGTCAAGGACGGTGAAACCCTTTACCAGTTGGCTCAATGAATTCCTCGTTACCGGCCTTCTGGGCCGTGATTCCTGCCGCGGGTGTTGGTGCCCGTATGGCCGCGGACCGTCCCAAGCAATATTTGCAACTGGGCGGGCGCACTATTCTTGAACACAGCCTCGGCTGTTTCCTTGATCATCCTTCCCTGAAGGGGTTGGTGGTCAGTCTTGCTGTGGACGACCCTTACTGGCCAAATCTGGCGTGCGCTGGCAATTCGCGTATTCAACGCGTTGACGGCGGTGCCGAGCGTTCCGGGTCGGTGCTCAATGCCTTGCTGCATTTGCATGCGTTGGGGGCTGGCGATGAGGATTGGGTGCTGGTGCACGATGCCGCTCGGCCCAACCTTAGCCGTGATGATCTGGACAAGTTGCTGATTGAACTGGCTGACGATCCGGTCGGTGGTCTGCTGGCGGTTCCGGCGCGCGATACCCTCAAGCGGGTCGATAAGCTCGGTCGTGTTGTTGAAACCGTGGATCGCAGTGTGATCTGGCAAGCGTATACGCCACAGATGTTTCGACTGGGTGCGTTGCATCGGGCCCTGGCCGACAGCCTGGTGGCTGATGCGGTCATCACCGATGAGGCTTCGGCCATGGAATGGGCAGGGCTGGCGCCACGGCTGATCGAGGGGCGCGCGGACAATCTGAAAGTCACTCGCCCCGAAGACCTCGAATGGTTGCGCCAGCGTTGGGCTAACCGCCGCTAAAAGATCGCAGCCTGCGGCAGCTCCTGCAAGAGACCGCATTTCTAATGTAGGAGCTATCGCAGCCTGCGATCTTTTGACCTTAAGTCCGATACTCCGGCCGCTCGGCCAAACCTTCCTTCAGATAGTCCACCAACTTGCGCACCTTGGGCGACAAGTGTCGTTGCTGTGGATAAAGCGCCCACACCGCCGTGTTCGGTGGCTGATGCGCCTCGAGCAATGAAATCAAAGAGCCGGCTTTCAAATGCTCCAGCACGTAATAGTCCGGCAACTGACACAAGCCGACACCCTGTAACGCCGCATCCAGCACCGCTTGCCCGCTGTTGCAGCGCCAGTTTCCCTGTACTCGCTGGGAAAACTCTCGCCCGTTCTGTTCCAGTTGCCAGAGGTCCGAACTGCCGATAAGGCAGTTGTGGCGGCTCAGTTCCGACAAGCTGTGTGGGCGACCATACCGTTCCAGGTAGGAAGGAGATGCACACAGGTACATGCGCCGCGGCGCCAGTCGCGTTGCCACCAATCGCGAATCCTGAAGACGACCGAGGCGAATCGCCAGATCCAGGCCTTCATGCACCAGGTCCAATTGCCGGTTGCTCAGTTCGATATCGATTCGAAGTTGTGGATAAAGCCCCATGAATCTCGTTACCAGCGGCACGATGAAGCGCTCGCCGTACGCCACTGCGCAGGTCATGCGCAACATGCCTTTGGGCTCGCTGGTCAGATCGCCGACTGCTCTGAGCGCTTCTTCACGACCGTCCTGCAAACGCTGGCAATGCTGCAAAAAAGTCTGGCCGGCTTCGGTCAGCGTCACGCGACGGGTGCTGCGATAAAGTAGTCGCGTGTGAAGGCGCTCTTCGAGGCGTACTATTTGGCGACTGATGTGGGAGGAAGAAACCCCCAGACGCTCCGCAGCCGCCGTAAATTGGCTGCATTCGGCAACGGCGACGAATTCGTCGATACCTTCCCAGCGGTTCTCGAGCATCGAGATTATCCCTGTGTGGCAATAATGTTTTGCTTTCGTCTTGATTATTCATCGTCGGGCGCCGTATTACACTTCCTGTCTCGTTTTTATGCACTGGAGAATCCACATGATCAAGTCGCGCGCTGCCGTTGCCTTCGAGGCCAAGAAACCCCTCGAGATCGTTGAAGTCGATGTCGCCATGCCCAAGGCCGGTGAAGTTTTGTTGCGTGTAGTTGCCTCAGGTGTCTGCCATACCGATGCGTACACGCTGTCGGGCGCTGATCCGGAAGGCATCTTTCCGTCGATCCTCGGTCACGAAGGTGGCGCGGTGGTTGAAGCCATCGGTGAGGGCGTGACCTCAGTGGCGGTCGGCGATCACGTCATCCCGCTGTACACCCCGGAATGCCGCCAGTGCAAATTCTGCCTGTCGGGCAAGACCAACCTGTGTCAGGCGATTCGCGCCACTCAAGGCAAAGGCCTGATGCCGGATGGCACTACGCGTTTTTCCTACAAGGGCCAGCCAATTTTCCACTACATGGGCACCTCGACGTTTTCCGAGTACACCGTGTTGCCGGAAATCTCCGTCGCCAAAATCCAGAAAGAAGCGCCACTGGAAAAAGTTTGCCTGCTGGGCTGTGGTGTCACCACCGGCATCGGTGCCGTGCTGAATACTGCCAAGGTGAAACCGGGTGATACCGTGGCGATTTTCGGTCTTGGCGGTATTGGTCTGTCAGCGATCATCGGTGCGGTCAAAGCCAAGGCTGGGCGGATCATTGCCATCGACATCAACCCGGCCAAGTTCGAGATCGCCAGGCAGCTCGGTGCAACCGACTGCGTAAACCCGAAAGATTTCGACCGCCCGATTCAGGAAGTTATCGTTGACATGACCGATGGCGGCGTCGACTTTTCCTTCGAGTGCATCGGCAACGTGCAATTGATGCGTGCCGCACTTGAATGCTGCCACAAGGGGTGGGGCGAGTCGGTGATCATCGGCGTGGCTGGCGCTGGTCAGGAAATCTCCACCCGCCCATTCCAGTTGGTGACGGGGCGCGTCTGGCGCGGTTCGGCGTTCGGCGGTGTGCGTGGTCGCACCGAATTGCCAAGCTATGTCGAAATGGCCGAAACCGGCGAAATCCCGTTGGACACGTTCATCACTCACACCATGGGCCTAGAAGATATCAACAAGGCTTTCGACCTGATGCATGAAGGAAAAAGCATCCGTTCCGTCATCCATTTCTGAGGTCCGCCATGAGCCTGGAAAATATCTCCTGCCAGAAAAGCTTCGGCGGCTGGCACAAACGCTACCGGCACCGCTCCGAGGTGCTCGGTTGCGACATGGTGTTTGCCGTGTACTTGCCTCCGCAAGCGGAGCAGGGCGGCAAACTGCCGGTGCTGTACTGGTTGTCCGGGCTGACCTGCACCGACGAGAACTTCATGCACAAGGCCGGCGCCCTGCGCATGGCCGCGGAGCTCGGGCTGATCATCGTCGCACCGGATACCAGTCCTCGCGGTCCGGATGTGCCGGGTGACCCGGATGGCGCCTGGGACTTCGGTCTCGGCGCCGGGTTTTATCTGAATGCCACGCAGGAACCTTGGTCCCGCCACTATCGGATGCATGACTATGTCGTGCAGGAATTACCGACATTGGTCGAGGCTCATTTCCCTGCATCGGACAAGCGCGGCATCAGTGGTCATTCCATGGGCGGTCACGGCGCGCTGGTCTGCGCATTGCGCAATCCGGGGCGCTATCAGTCGGTGTCGGCGTTCTCGCCAATCAACAACCCGATGGACTGCCCTTGGGGTCAGAAAGCCTTTTCCCGTTACCTGGGAGAGGACCGTTCGAAATGGCGCGAATGGGATGCCTGCGCGTTGATTGCCGAGGCCGACGAGAAGCTGCCGCTGTTGGTTGACCAAGGTGATCGTGATGATTTTCTCGCCACGCAGCTCAAGCCTGAAGCCTTGCAACAAGCGACCAAACTGGCCGGACATCCGCTGACGTTGCGCCTGCAGCCGGGCTACGACCACAGCTATTTCTTCATCGCCAGCTTCATTGATGAACACTTGCAGCATCACGCACGCGCCCTAGGCGTCTAATGCAGGTAGAATCACGCCCTGACAAAAATCGGGGCGTTTTTTTATGCGTATTGGCCACGGCTATGATGTGCACCGTTTCGCTGAAGGCGATTTCATTACTCTGGGCGGCGTGCGCATTGCACACGGCTTCGGGCTGCTCGCTCACTCCGACGGTGACGTCCTGCTGCACGCCTTGAGCGATGCCTTGCTCGGCGCTGCTGCGCTGGGTGATATCGGCAAGCACTTCCCGGACACCGACCCGAAATTCAAGGGCGCCGACAGCCGTGTGCTGTTGCGTCACGTCGTCGCACTGGTCCACGCCAAGGGCTGGAAAGTCGGCAACGTCGATAACACCATCGTCGCCCAGGCGCCGAAAATGGCCCCGCATATCGAATCGATGCGCGCGCTGATTGCCGCGGATCTTCAAGTTGAGTTGGATCAAGTGAACGTGAAAGCTACCACCACCGAAAAACTCGGCTTTGTCGGTCGCGAAGAAGGTATCGCCGTGCATTCCGTTGCCTTGTTGCTGCGCGCATGAACGAACTGCAATTGCTCGGCCCGCGTGCCTACGGTGAAGCCCTCGGCACCGCAGTGTTGAAAGCCACGGCGGAAGATTTCCAGGTCGATGAAGTGCTCAACATCCCGCTCAGTGGCGATGGCGAACATCTGTGGATCTGGGTGGAAAAGCGCGGACTGAATACCGAAGAAGCGGCACGGCGAATTGCCAAGGCAGCGGGTGTGCCATTGCGCACCGTCAGCTACGCCGGCCTCAAGGATCGTCAGGCGCTTACCCGCCAGTGGTTCAGCGTGCAACTGCCGGGCAAGGCCGACCCTGATTTGTCGGCGGCGGAAAACGATACGCTGAAAATCCTCAAGACCGGTCGACATAAACGCAAGCTGCAACGCGGTGCCCATTCGGCCAACGGTTTCACCTTGCGCCTGACACAGTTCGCGGGCGACAAAGCGGCCATCGAAGCGCGCCTGCAACTGATCGCCAAACAAGGTATCCCCAATTATTTCGGCGCCCAGCGGTTCGGGTTCGACGGCGGCAATGTGGTCGACGCCCGAGCCTGGGCGGCGCGCAAGGCTTTGCCGGAGCAACGCAACGTTCGTTCGCGGTTGCTCTCCACCGCGCGCAGTTTTCTGTTCAACCAGGTATTGGCGGCGCGTGTGGCTGATGGTACCTGGCAGCAGGCGCAGGTCGGTGATCTGCTGGCGTTCACCGACAGCCGAAGCTTCTTTCCGGCCGGTGAGGCCGAGTGCAGCGACCCGCGACTGGCGATTCTCGACCTGCACCCGACCGGCCCGCAGTGGGGAGAAGGTGACTCGCCGGCGACGGGCGCTGTCCATGAACTGGAGCAGGCAATCGCCGCGCGCGAAGCGGATCTGCGTGATTGGTTGATTAACGCCGGTATGAGCCACGAACGTCGCATCCTGCGACTGCCCATTGGTGGGTTGACGTGGCATTATCCCGAGCCTGACATTCTGCAACTGGAATTCGTCCTGCCGGCCGGATGCTTCGCCACCGTATTGGTGCGTGAACTCGTCGATCTGGTGCCGGTGGGGCAGACGGACAGCCCATGCGTATTCTGATTTCTAACGACGATGGGGTAACCGCACCCGGTCTCGCCGCGCTTTATGCTGCGCTGGCGGATTACACCGAATGCGTGGTTATCGCCCCGGACCAGGACAAAAGCGGCGCCAGCAGTTCGCTGACGCTCGACCGTCCGTTGCACCCGCAAACCCTGACCAACGGCTTTATCAGCCTTAATGGCACACCGACCGATTGCGTGCACCTGGGTCTCAACGGCTTGCTGGAGCTCGAACCGGACATGGTGGTTTCCGGTATTAACCTGGGCGCGAACCTGGGCGACGATGTGTTGTATTCCGGCACCGTGGCAGCGGCCCTCGAAGGACGTTTCCTGGCGCGTCCTTCGTTTGCCTTTTCGTTTGTCTCACGGCAAGTCGAGAACCTTCCCACAGCCGCTTACTATGCGCGCAAACTGGTGGAGGCCCACGCCGACCTTGACCTGCCACCGCGCACGGTATTGAACGTGAACATTCCCAATTTGCCGCTGGACCACATCCGCGGAATCCAGCTCACTCGCCTCGGTCATCGCGCTCGCGCAGCGGCACCGATGAAAGTGGTCGACCCGCGTGGCAAGGCCGGTTACTGGATCGCTGCGGCGGGCGATGCCGAAGACGGCGGTCCGGGCACCGATTTCCATGCGGTGATGCAAGGCTATGTGTCCATCACGCCACTGCAACTGGATCGCACCTTCAATGATGCCTTCCGAAGCCTTGATGGCTGGCTGGAGGGATTGCGCTAATGGCTCGTGAACAAGACCCGATGCATCGCGGTATCGGGATGACCTCGCAACGCACCCGCGAGCGTCTGATCCAGCGATTGTATGAGGAGGGCATTTCCAACGCCAAGGTGCTGGAAGTGATTCGCCGTACGCCGCGACACCTGTTCGTCGACGAGGCGCTGGCGCACCGTGCCTATGAAGACACGGCGCTGCCGATCGGCAACAACCAGACGATCTCCCAGCCTTACATGGTGGCCCGCATGAGCGAGCTGCTGCTGGAGGCGGGGCCGCTGGACAAGGTGATGGAAATCGGCACGGGTTCGGGTTATCAGACCGCGATCCTGTCGCAATTGGTCGAGCGGGTTTTTTCCGTCGAGCGCATCAAGGTTTTGCAGGACCGGGCCAAGGAACGTCTGGTCGACCTCAACCTACGCAACGTGGTCTTCCGCTGGGGCGATGGCTGGGAAGGCTGGCCGGCGCTGGCACCGTACAACGGCATCATCGTGACGGCGGTGGCGACCGATGTGCCCCAGGCATTGCTCGACCAGTTGGCCCCTGGAGGGCGACTGGTGATACCGGTCGGGTCGGGTGAGGTTCAACAGTTGATGCTGATCATCCGTGAAGAGCACGGGTTTTCCAGGCGTGTTCTGGGGGCGGTGCGTTTCGTTCCATTGCTCAACGGGCCACTGGCCTGAGCATTTGTTTCGTCCCGGTGAATTCTCTTCGATTGCCCCTGTCTTACAGCGGCGTCGATCAGTTAAACGGGATTCATCGTCAGGTAGCAAACGTGTGCTTCGCTTCATTAAAGGTAAAGCCTGCACCGCCCGTTATACTTGCGACACTTCATGCCGGGAACACGGCAATTCAATATTTCAGCCACCACAAAGGGAGCGGCGGGTGAGTCTCACAGTCATTGCGCAGCGAATGGGTATAACGAGCTTTCAGCGCCTGGTGACTGGCCTTGTCTTGAGTACCTTGCTGGTCGGTTGTTCCAGCACCAAATCGAGCGACGTGCGCGTCGTCGATCGCAACAACGCCGTCGCCCAGCGTCCGGCAGTGACCACGGGTCAGTACATGGTTCGACCTAAAGACACGATGTTCTCGATCGCTTTTCGCTACGGCTGGGACTACAAAGCCCTCGCGGCGCGCAACAACATTCCTGCGCCCTACACGATACATCCGGGTCAGACGATTCGCTTTGACGGTCGCACCGGTTCAACGCCGACGGCGGTGGTCAGCCCGGCCAATTCGGCGCCTTCATCGTCGAGTAAAACCACGGTAATCCGGCGCCAGCCAAATGGCGCAACTACGACGACAACGGTGGTAGCACCGTCCGTCGCCAACAAGCCAGCGCCTGCTCCGATGCCTCCTGCAGGCCCGGCCCCGACCGGCTGGGGGTGGCCTTCTAATGGCATTCTTATTGGAAAATTCTCTTCAAACGGTAGTTTGAATAAAGGAATTGATATCGCCGGAGATTTGGGACAGCCTGTTTTAGCTGCGTCTGATGGGACGGTGGTATACGCCGGGAGTGGCTTAAGGGGCTACGGCGAATTAGTCATCATCAAACACAGCGATACCTACGTCAGTGCCTACGGTCACAACCGCAGGCTGTTGGTTCGGGAGGGGCAGCAGGTCAAGGTCGGACAGACAATTGCCGAAATGGGGTCAACGGGTACAGACCGGGTGAAACTGCATTTTGAGATTCGCCGACAAGGTAAACCTGTAGATCCGCTGCAGTTCCTGCCACGTCGTTGATTTGTTACCAGCCTGTTCCGTCACGTAGAGGGAACAGGCTCCAGCGTTGCCAAGGATAGAGGCGCCGCTTGAGCTTGAGGTCGAACTCACCAAAGGACTATAACAATGGCTCTCAGTAAAGAAGTGCCGGAGTTTGACATCGACGATGAGGTTCTCCTGATGGAGGCCGGTATCGATACGGATTCGATGTCGAATGATGAAGGGGCTGCTCCACCTTCCGTTCGTGCCAAATCCAAACACTCCGCTTCGTTAAAGCAACACAAGTACATTGACTACACGCGTGCACTCGATGCGACGCAGCTGTACCTCAATGAAATTGGCTTTTCCCCTCTGCTGTCCCCCGAAGAAGAAGTTCACTTTGCACGCTTGTCGCAAAGTGGCGATCCGGCCGGGCGCAAACGCATGATTGAAAGCAACCTGCGGCTGGTGGTGAAAATCGCCCGACGCTATGTCAATCGTGGCTTGTCGCTGCTGGACCTGATCGAAGAGGGCAACCTCGGGCTGATTCGGGCGGTAGAGAAGTTCGACCCCGAACGTGGCTTCCGTTTTTCGACCTACGCAACCTGGTGGATTCGTCAAACCATCGAGCGTGCGATCATGAATCAGACCCGGACCATCCGGTTGCCGATCCATGTGGTCAAAGAACTCAACGTGTACCTGAGGGCTGCACGGGAGCTGACGCAAAAACTCGATCACGAACCCTCACCCGAAGAAATCGCCAACCTGCTGGAAAAACCGGTGGGGGAGGTCAAGCGCATGCTCGGCTTGAACGAGCGGGTTTCTTCGGTCGACGTCTCGCTGGGTCCGGATTCGGATAAAACCCTGCTGGATACCCTTACCGACGACCGTCCAACCGATCCGTGCGAACTGCTGCAGGATGACGACCTGTCTCAGAGCATCGATCAATGGCTCTCGGAACTGACCGACAAGCAGCGCGAGGTGGTGATACGCCGCTTCGGTCTGCGCGGTCATGAGAGCAGCACGCTGGAAGATGTAGGTCTGGAAATCGGCCTGACCCGTGAGCGCGTCAGACAGATCCAGGTTGAAGGCCTGAAGCGGCTGCGGGAGATTCTGGAGAAAAATGGTCTGTCCAGCGAGTCGCTGTTTCAATAAGAAAATCGCTTGAGCCGCAAGTAAAAAGCCCCGACTGGTTCGGGGCTTTTTGTTGTCCCTGTAGGAGCCGGCTTGCTGGCGATCCAGACCCCGCGGTTAACCAGATAATCCGCGTGATCGTTCATCGCCAGCAAGCCGGCTCCTACAGGGGGGGACCTCAGGTTTGTAGTTTCGCGTTGTAAGTCTTTGCTTACTCTTTCGTAAGTGTTCGTTATTTTTACACCTTGGCAGACGACTATTGTTTGTCTGATCTTGCTTTATCTTACTGATATTTATAGATATTTATAAAAGTTAAGCGCATATGACAGCCGGTTTTTGCCTGGGAAGGCGATTGCGCTTGCCCGGGAACTCTCTAGTATTCAGGTTGTGTCGACGGACAGACACGCCCTTCAAGGATGAGGGGAAAGGACATTGCAGGACGCGATTCATCAGGACGATGAAAAGGAACACAGGGAATAGGGAAAAAATGTGGGCGGGTCAAACCGCCCCTTTTTTTTGCCTTTTTTTTGGTTGGGATGCCGCTTCATTTTCAGCGTGGGTACGGTCTCTTGTAGGAGCCGGCTTGCTGGCGAAGATCGTTAACGATAACACGTGATGTCTGAATCAACGCGGCGTATTTGAGTCCATCGCCAGCAAGCCGGCTCCTACGGGTTTTGCGTTATCCGTGTTTCCAGGGGGCTATGAAGAACCTTTTCCGCCTGTAGAAAAGCAAAAAGGCCCGCAAGGGGCCTTTTCGGGAACGCGGGGCAAATCAGCGTTCGAGGTCTTTGATCTTGCCTTTGACGCCATCCCACTCTTCGGCATCGGGCAGCGATTCTTTCTTCTCGGTGATGTTTGGCCAGATTTCGGCCAACTCAACGTTCAGCTGAATGAATTCCTGCATCTCTTCCGGGACCTCATCTTCAGAGAAGATGGCCACGGCAGGGCATTCTGGTTCACACAGTGCGCAGTCGATGCACTCATCCGGGTGAATCACCAGGAAGTTCGGGCCTTCGTAAAAGCAGTCCACCGGACAGACTTCTACGCAGTCGGTGTACTTGCACTTGATGCAGTTGTCGGTGACGACGAAGGTCATTTCTAATTTTCTCCTCAGGCGGCGGCAGCGGAGCCCCTTCACGTTGGGGTCGCCAGGTTTGGGAGCGATAGTCTGCAGACCAGGCTATTAGCCTGCAGCATCCCAAACCGCGCGAGATTCTAACAGCTTGCAGGCAAGTGCGTTAGATCCGTGTCTTTAGTGTATAGAGCATTTCTAGCGCGCGACGCGGCGTCAAGTCATCCAGATCCAGTTTGGCCAGTTCATCGAGCACCGGATGCGGCAGGCTGGCGAACATGTCGCTCTGCTGTGGCGCGGCCGGTTTGCCTTTGGCTACCTTGGGCACTTCATGGGGCAGCGCGGTGGCTTCCAGTCGACCCAGGTGCTCGCGAGCACGCACGATCACTTCGCTCGGTACGCCGGCCAGTTGCGCCACGGCCAGGCCGTAGCTCTGGCTGGCAGGCCCGGGCAGCACGTGGTGCAGGAACACGATGCGTTCGTTGTGCTCGGTGGCGTTGAGGTGCACGTTGGCCACCAGCGGTTGCGCTTCCGGCAACACCGTCAACTCGAAGTAGTGGGTGGCGAACAGCGTGTAGGCTCGCAGGTGCGCCAGGCGTTCGGCCGCGGCCCACGCCAGGGACAAGCCGTCGAAGGTGCTGGTGCCGCGACCGACTTCGTCCATCAGCACCAGGCTACGCTCGGTGGCGTTGTGCAAAATGTTGGCGGTTTCGCTCATTTCGACCATGAAGGTCGAGCGCCCACCGGCCAGGTCATCGCTGGAACCGATCCGGGTGAAGATCCGGTCCACCAGCGACAATTCGCAACTGGCCGCCGGTACGAAACTGCCGATGTGCGCCAGCAACACGATCAATGCGGTCTGACGCATGTAGGTGGATTTACCGCCCATGTTCGGACCGGTGATCACCAGCATGCGAGTACTGTCGTCGAGGCTCAGGTCATTGGCCACGAACGGCGTGGTCAGCACTTGCTCGACCACCGGGTGACGACCCTGGCTGATACGCATGCACGGCTCATCGACGAAGCGCGGGCAGTTCAGGTCGAGGTTCAGCGCGCGTTCGGCAAGGTTGCTCAGCACATCCAGTTCGGCCAGTGCCGCGGCGGTGTCCTGCAGCGGTGGCAACTGGGCGATCAGGTCTTCGAGCAGCGCTTCGTAAAGCATCTTTTCGCGAGCCAGGGCGCGGCTCTTGGCCGACAGTGCCTTGTCTTCGAATGCTTTGAGTTCCGGCGTGATAAAACGCTCGGCGCCTTTCAGGGTCTGGCGGCGGATGTAGTCGGCCGGCGCTGATTCGGCCTGCTTGCTCGGCAGCTCGATAAAGTAACCGTGAATGCGGTTGTACCCGACTTTCAGGTGCGACAGACCGGTGCGGGCCTTTTCGCGTGCTTCCAGATCGATCAGGAACTGCCCGGCGTTTTCGCTCAGCGATTGCAACTCGTCGAGTTCGCTGTCGTAACCGGTTTTCAACACGCCGCCATCGCGGATCACCGCAGGCGGGTTGTCGATGATGGCTTTTTCCAGCAGTGCCGCCAGTTCCGGGTAGGTGCTGGTGGTCTTGGCCAGTTGAATGATGTGCGGCGCTTCGAGCTCGGTCATCGCCACTTGCAGCTCAGGCAGAGCACCAAGCGCATCGCGCAGACGAGCGAGGTCGCGAGGACGGGCATTACGCAAACCGATTCGCGCGAGAATCCGCTCGATGTCACCGATTTCCTTGAGCTGCGGTTGCAGCTTTTCGAAGCGGTAGCCGTCGAGCAGGCACGTGATCGAGGTCTGACGCGCGAGCAAAACCTTCAGGTCGCGCAACGGCCGGTTCAGCCAGCGGGTCAGCAGACGACTGCCCATCGCGGTCTGGCAACGATCGACCACCGATTGCAGCGTGTTGTCGCGACCGCCGGCCAGGTTGGTGTCCAGTTCCAGGTTGCGACGGCTCGCGCCATCCAGCACCACGGTGTCGTCCAGACGCTCATGGCGCAGGCTGCGCAAATGGGGCAGGGCGGTGCGTTGGGTTTCCTTGGCGTAGCTGAGCAGGCAACCGGCGGCGCCGATGGCGAGGGTCAGGTTCTCGCATCCGAAACCTTTCAGGTCCTGGGTCGAGAATTGCTGGCAGAGACTTTTCAGCGCCGAGTCGCGCTCGAAATCCCACGGCGCACGACGACGAACCCCGCGGCGTTTCTCCGCCGGCAAATCTTTCGGCCAGTCATCCGGGATCATCAGCTCCACCGGATTGACCCGCTCCAGTTCCGCCAGCAGGTTTTCCCAGCCCTTGATCTCCAGCACGGTGAAGTTGCCGCTGGTGATGTCCAGCACCGCCAGCCCGAACAGACGCTCGTCACCCAGCACCGCCGCGATCAGGTTATCCCGACGCTCATCCAGCAGCGCTTCATCGCTGACCGTGCCCGGCGTGATGATCCGCACCACCTGACGATCCACCGGCCCCTTGCTGGTCGCCGGATCGCCGACCTGCTCACAGATCACCACGGACTCGCCGAGCTTGACCAGTTTCGCCAGGTAACCTTCCGCGGCGTGGTAAGGAATCCCGCACATCGGAATTGCCTGACCGGCCGATTGCCCACGGGCGGTCAGGGTGATGTCCAGCAACTTGGCGGCCTTCTTCGCGTCTTCATAGAAGATCTCGTAGAAGTCACCCATGCGATAGAACATCAGCTGGTCGGGGTGCTGGTTCTTCAGGCGCCAGTACTGCTGCATCATTGGCGTGTGAGAGGACAGATCGGTGAGTGCTTTATTCATCGGATATCAGGCAAATTCGTTGAAAGGTGTAGGGCAAAGGAGGGACATCGGCCCGGCTTTTCCGCGATGGGCGCAAGGTTAACATGGGCGGTCCACCCGACGCAGGCATGAAAGCCGCGGGATACATTTCTGCAGCTTATGCACGAATTATGCAAAACAGCATTTGTCATCGGAAAAAAGATCAAGCACTATGCGCGTTATGCAAAAACGCAATGTTTCTACCGTATTAAGAGCGCTGCTCGATCAGCACGGGATCTCCCCCACGGAGCTTCACCGTCGCACCGGCGTGCCTCAATCCACTCTCTCGCGAATCCTCAGCGGGAAGATCGTCGATCCTTCGGACAAACACATCTCGAAGATCGCCGAGTACTTTGCCGTGAGCACTGACCAGTTGCGAGGCCGTGCGGATGTCGCGCCCGCCGTCAATTCCGGTCGCGATGAATTGCATTCCGAACTCAAGGACATAAGCCTGTGGGATGACGATACGCCCGTCGATGACGACGAGGTGTCGGTCCCCTTTCTTCGCGAGGTTGAATTGGCTGCTGGATCAGGAAGATTCGTCATCGAAGAAAGCGAGCGCTCTAGCCTGCGCTTCGGCAAACGCAGCTTGCGCCACAACGGTGTGCAGTTCGACCAGGCCAAATGCGTGACAGTGCGTGGCAACAGCATGTTGCCGGTACTGCGCGACGGCGCCACGGTGGGCGTCAATGCCGGCAAATGCGGGATCGGCGATATCGTCGACGGCGACCTGTATGCGATCAACCACAATGGTCAACTGCGGGTTAAACAGCTTTATCGTTTGCCGACGGGGATTCGCCTGCGCAGCTTCAATCGCGATGAGCATCCGGACGAGGACTACACCTTCCAGGAAATCCAGGAAGAACAAATCGTCATCCTCGGTCACGTCTTCTGGTGGGGCATGTACGCCCGTTAACCTCACCGCTGTCAGATAAAACCCGCCTCTGCGCGGGTTTTTTTTCGCCTGCTGAAAACCGCCAACGCCTTTGTCTGTGGGGCTTTCATGCGCCAGTGCATTTTCAGTGCATAAATAAGTACATTTATGCATTGACTGTATATGCATCCATGCATATTCTTTGTCTCAAGCCGCTCAACAAAGCAGCTCGAAACGAAGCTCTTTAGTTCCACCACAAAGGCAGCGATGAACCGGCCTCAACGGTTCAGAGGGTTGGCAACTGACCCGGGTGTGCAGCGTAAAGCACCAGAAGCAGTTATCCGGCGGGCAGGGACCGCGGTCGGAAAAACAATCTGAATGGACCCGTACCGCGCCAGTAGCGCCGAAAGGTCAACGCGAAGGATCGCATTACTGAAAAGCCCGGTTAGCGCCGGGCTTTTTGGAATGCCTACCTCGACCGAGGTCTGTCGACCTCGACGACAACAAGGATTCGACAGAAGCCAGGAGGCATCGCGATGTTGAAAGATTGCAGATGTGGGCAGTGCAAAAGACTTCTCGCCCGAGTGGGTGAGTACACCGAGCTCCAGATCAAATGTTCCCGCTGCGGAACATTGAATCACGTGAAGGCCGCGAGCCATGAGCGATCGCCGTTGAGCGACATGAACGCGCAATCCTGCGCACAAAACCATTCGACTCAATAGGTGACAAAAATGGCAGGACCACTAGGACCACCCCGTATCCAGTTCACAAACAATGGCAGCCCGGTGTTGCCGCCGCGCAACTCGATGAGCCCGGGGCAGTATCTCGAATCGCCGAGCAAGCGGTTCAAACTGCTGCTGCAACCGGACATGAACCTGGCGCTCTACGATAATGGCGCACTGGCCTGGGTAGCTGACGGTAACGCTTACACGAACACACTGAATCCTGTAGCAGCGGTGCCCAACTGTTTCTACGTGTATTACAGCGGTGTTCTTGTAGACCACACCCGTAACCGTTGCTGGACCACGGTCAATACAACGGCAATGGACAGTGTAGAGGCAGCCGCCAATCGCACTTATCTTCAGGTGCAGGACGATGGCAACATCGTGATCATCGACTCGCAGACGCTCTGGAATGGCACTCCGTCGATTCCTGTCGTGACGGGCAGTGCCGCAGTGATATTCCCTGGGCCATCGGAGTTGGTCAGAGGACAGCCTTACTTTGCCGGTGACGGCGCCATCATCTTCCAGGGCGATGGCAACGTTGTGAACTACGGCCCGAACTGGAGTGTTCGCTGGGCCAGTTACACGCAGAACAAAGGCGCGGTGAAGGCAGTGTTCCAGGCGGACGGCAACTTCGTTGTTTATGCAGCGAATGACGTTCCGCTGTGGAACTCGGGAACCGGTGGCCGTCCGGGAGCTTCTTTGCGCCTTCAACCCAATGGCAGCCTGGCGGTCGTCCAGGATGTGCCTGTCTGGGCGCGTTTCGGCTATACGCCAACCATTCGCGCCCGAAAAATCTATTATCCGGACACCACAAGTCCCGAGCATAACGGTACTGCACCGTATCCAACTTACGGTCATATCGGTTGGGAGTTTTAAGGGTAGAGCCAAGGACTCCCTGCCAGGTGGCAGGGCGTCTTTTTATTGCGCAGGACTTTTTCATTTTTGGGCCATTCACCCCCCAGGAGGCGTGACATGACAAACGAGCAACAAGCGTTGCTGGACATGCCGATCTGGCTGGTCATCGTGCTCGCCTTGATGGGCGGGGTGTCTGGCGAAATGTGGCGCGCCGATAAGGAGGGCGCCCGTGGCTGGTCATTGCTGCGGCGTCTGGCCTTGCGTTCCGGGGCCTGCATGATCTGTGGGGTCTCGGCCATCATGCTGCTGTACGCCGCCGGCATGTCGATCTGGGCGGCCGGCGCGTTCGGTTGCCTCACGGCGATGGCCGGCGCCGATGTCGCCATCGGCCTTTACGAACGCTGGGCGGCCAAGCGGATCGGCGTGTGCGAAGTGCCGCCGCGTGATTCTCGTCCGGATCAATAACACCAACCCCTTTGCCGTTCTGGCAACGCCGACACGCTGCATCCCTCGCGCAGCGGAACGCTTCAATATTTCAACTGGAAGCCCCTTATGTCCCCCGACATCGATAAGCCGTCGCGGCTGTTGTTTGCCATTGCCGAAGCGCTGCGTTCGGCTGGCCTGGGTTTGAAGGTCGGAGGTCGTCAGGACTTCGACGGCACGTTCGATCAGGCGTGGGTCCTGATCGCCATCGAACGCAATGCACCCGGCGAGCGCGCCCATGACGGGCGGATCGCCCATGTTTTGACGCTCTCGCTGCAAGTCATTGTGTCGCCGACGCTGGACGACCCCGGGGTGGCCGCTTGCGATCTGGCCGCCGTACTCAAGGGATGGGTGACGGATAAGCGATGGGGTTTGTCGGGTAGCCAGTGCGACCTGCCCATGAACATTGATGCCTTGCCGTCGACGCTCATCAGCGGTTCGCAGGAGTACCTCGCCTGGACCCTCTCCTTTACCCAGACGATTTACCTCGGCGCATTGCTGCTGGAGGACCCGCTGGGCATCCCGAAATTCGCCAAAACCTGGGAGGTCTCGAACATCGACGACCCGGACCAATACACCGCACTCGAGGGCTGAGCCATGTTCGATGCGCTTTTACGTCAGCAACTCGGCCCGATCATTGAGCGCCTGGCCGAGATGGAGGCTGAACTTGAAGACTTGCACCGGCGAACCGACAGCCTGTGTCGTATCGGCGTGTGCCAGGAAGTCGATGCGGCCACTAACACGTGCCGGGTCAGACACGGTGAATTGCTGTCCCCGGCGATCCGCTTTTTCAACCCCAGCGCCGGGGCGCAACGCGAGTCGCGGATCCCCTCGGTCGGCGAGCAATGCCTGTTGCTCAACCATGGCGGCGGCGAGGGCAGCGCTCAATCCGTGGCGTTGTTCGGGCTTAACGGCAATCAGTTTCCCCCCGCCTCGACACAGGCCTCGCTGACGCGTCGCCTCTATCTGGACGGTACTGAAAGCGGTTACGACGACGCCCGTCACGCCTTGCACTGGAAGAACGGCCCGGCTGCGTTCACTGGCTCTCGCGAAGCGCTCGAGTTGAATCTCGGCCCGGCGAGCCTTGCGATCACGCCTGAGGCCATCGAACTGCAACTGGGCGCGGTCGGCTTGCGACTCGACGCTTCCGGTGTGCACCTGAGCGGCCCGGTGGTGGACCACCAGGGACGCGTCATCAGTACCGCATAAAGAGTTTCCCATGATCGGAATCGATAGAAACACCGGGGCGGCGGTCGACGACTGGCCGCAGTTTGTGCAGCGCGCGACCCGGGCGCTGACCACGCCGTTGGGCACACGTCAGAAGCGTCCTTTGTATGGCTCGATGATCCCGGACCTGCTGGGTCGCAACCTCGGCGACGACCTGCTGATCCTTGCCCAGAGCCATGCGGCGCAGGCGTTTTACAACGAGCAGAACGGCATCAGTGATTTCCAGCCGCAGGCCATTGTCGCCGGCCGGCGAGGCGCCGGGCTGGTGTTGCGATTCGCCGGCACCTGGAAAAACCGCAGCCAGACCTTCGAGGTGGTGACATGAGCATGTTGATCCCTGGCCAGAACCAGTTGGCCGAACCGTCGATCGTCACCGTCGAAGCGTTCGAGGATTTGCTCGCCGAGTTCAAGACATTTGTCGTCGAGTACGTCGGCGCCCGGTCTCCCGAGACGGCGGTGAAGCTCAAGGCCAGTCTTGAAAACGAAAGCGAGTTGCTGACCCTGGCCCTTGAGGCGTTTTGTGTGCGCCTGCAAATCCACGAACGAAAATACAACGCCCGCATCATGCAGATGCTGGCCTGGTGGGCGACCGGCAGCAATCTGGATGCCCGCCTCGCCGACATGGGGCTTGAGCGTCAACTGCTCGACCCGGGCGATCCGGCGGCATTCCCGCCGATTGCCCCCGTGTACGAGAGCGACGATGACGCCCGGTTGCGTTACTACCTGGCGCCGCATGCACCGGCCGCCGGTTCGCGCATGCAGTATCGCCGCGAGGTGTTCACCCTGGGCGAGCGTCCTGTGGTGAAGGTGGAAACGGCGGCGCCGGGGGAGGTGACGGTCACGTACACCTTCGATCCGGACGGCCATGCCGCACAGGTCAAGGACGGCAACGGGCGTCGCACGGCGCCCGGTGAGGTGATGGTCACGGTGCTTGCAAGGGAAGGCGATGGCACCGCGTCCGAAGAGCTGCTCGACGGTGTGCGCCAGCACTTCGCCCGGCCTGACGTCCGACCGGAAACGGATCGGGTCACGGTGCAGGGCGCTCACATCAAGAACTACAAAATCCGCGTCGTCGCGAGGATCAACGCCGGTCCGGATTCGGGGCTGACCAAAGTGGCCGCGCAACAGCAACTGCAAGCGTATGCCCAGAGTTGTCATCGCCTGGAAGGGCGGGTCGACCCGAGCTGGATCGATTACACGCTGCACAGCGCCGGCGCGGTTCAACTCGAGATTCTCGAACCGGTCGCGCCGATTGTGACGACCGCCTTCGAAGCGCCGTACTGCACGGGTGTCGAGGTCGAGGTGCTCACGCTATGAGTGACCAGACACCTCGTTCGAGCCTGTTGCCGTCCAACAGCTCGCCGCTGGAAAAAGCGCTGGATCTCGGTTTCGGCGCATTGCTTGATCGCATCACGCCGCCATTTCCCGAGCTGATGAACCCGAAGGCGACGCCGTGGGCGTTTCTGCCGTATCTCGCCGCGGATCGCGGTGTCAGCGAATGGAGCTCCGAGGCGGCCGAGGCGGAAAAGCGCCTGACGGTTGAATTCGCCTGGCCTACGGCGCGGCAGGCCGGGACGCGACAGGCGCTGGAAAACGCCGCGAAAGGATTGCGGTTGATGCCCGAAATCCGGGCCTGGTACGAGCAGACACCACCGGGTCAGCCTTACAGCTTTTCCGTTAGGGCGTTTACCGAGCAGCCCTACAGCGAAGAAATCGACGCACGTCTCGACCGGCGCCTGGCGGACGCCAAAAGCGAACGCGACATCCTGTCGGTGTCCGTGGGTTTGAGCGCATTTGGCAGTCATGTCATCGGCGCGGCGACGGTGTGCGGCGAGCTCACCACGGTGTATCCGATTGTCATCGAAGGGCTCGAAGCCTCGGGTCAGGCCTTTATGGCTGCCGGGCTCTACGCCGTCGAAACATCCACTATTTATCCTCAGGGGGCCTGAATGGCTGACTATTACACCCTGCTCACGAATGCAGGGATTGCCTACGAAACCGCCTGCAAGGCGGCGGGCGTGCCGATCAAGTTGTCGCAGATTTCGGTCGGTGACGGCGGCGGCGCGGTTTACAACCCGGCGGCGACCGCCACCGCGCTCAAACGGGAAGTGTGGCGCGGGCCACTGAATGCGCTGTTCCAGGATGAGAAAAATCCGAGCTGGTTATTGGCCGAAGTGACCATTCCGCCGGAAGAGGGCGGTTGGTATGTGCGTGAGGCGGGGCTCTGGACTGACACCGGGATTTTGTACGCCATCGTCAAATACCCGGAGTCGTTCAAGCCTGTGCTGGCAACGTCGGGCTCGGGGAAAGAGTTTTACATTCGCTCGATTTTCGAGACGAGCAATGCCTCTCTGGTGACGTTGTTGATTGACGACACTGTGGTCAAAGCGTCCCGGGCATGGGTGATGGGGTATCTCGCCGATGAGTTGGCCAAGCTTGATGGCAAGCCGTCGGTTCGCGTGGTTGCCACTGGGAACATCGTATTAAACAGTGCGCAGCAGATTGATGGCGTCGCGGTGGTGTCTGGTCAGCGGGTGCTGGTGGCGGGCCAGGCGACGGCGAAAGACAACGGCATTTACGTTACCGCCAATGGAGACTGGGTGCGCTCGGTCGATTCGAACACCAGCGCCAAAGTGACGCCGGGGCTGACCGTGATGGTCGAGGAGGGCACGGCGAACGGTGATTCGCTTTGGCACCTGGTCACGAATGGTCCGATCACGCTGGGCACTACTGCGCTGAGCTTTGAAATGCTTGCCGGTAGAACGGGGATTCAGGCGGGGACTTACAAGAGTCTGACGGTTGATAAATACGGTCGCGCCATTGCGGGAACCAATCCGGAAACGCTGGCTGGTTTTGGGATCAAGGACACTTATACGAAGCCTGAAATCGAAGCGTTGATTGCACAGGCTTCGGCGTTGCCGGTTGGGGCTGTGGTCGCCTTTCCAAAGACCGCAGTGCCACCGGGCTTCTTAGAAATTGATGGCAGTGTGAAGAGCATTGCGACTTACCCGGATTTGTTCGCGTACCTGGGCACTACCTTCAATACGGGCGGCGAGGGCGCGGGTAATTTCCGTCTGCCTGAGTCGCGTGGTGAGTTTCTGCGCGGCTGGGATCATGGGCGCGGAGTGGATCCGGGGCGCGTGTTGGGTTCCTACCAGGTGGACGAGTTCAAGAAGCACCGCCACCCTCAGTATGAGTACGACACAGGCAATAACACACCGATCCATGATGGCTCTTTCGCCTATGACCTGAATGCAAACACGACGATTGGTTACGACCGCACTGCGCTGATCGGCTACGCCGGCGGGAGCGAAACCCGCCCGCGAAACGTGGCGGTGATGTGGTGCATCAAGGCCTGGAACGCACCGATCAATCAGGGAAACATCGACATCGCAGCGCTGGTCCTTGAAATGCAGCACCAAAGGCCGATGGAGCCCGGTTGGCAGACTTTTTCAGCGCCGGGTGTATCCAACTTCACCGTTCCTCAAGGTACCAAGCCCGACTCTGTTTTCGACGTTGAAGTTTGGGGCGGTGGCGGTGGTGGTGCCGGGGGGTCAAACGGAGCTGCCGCAGGTGGCGGTGGTGGTGGGGGAGGATACTCTTACAAGCGTCTTACAGGGTTGGCTGCCGGAACCGTGATCAAAGTTACGGTCGGGGCTGGTGGAGCGGCTGGGGCTTGGGGGTATCCCGGTGGCACTGGTGGCACAAGCTCATTTGACACCTATTGCAGCGCGACAGGCGGGGGCGCTGGTCAGGTCGTTTCCGGTGGTGGACCAGGCTCACTTGGTGGTCTTGGCGCGGGAGGGGATCTTAATTTTTCAGGCGATTGTGGAGAACCTTCCGAAGTCACGGTTGGCGGTGGCGGCGGCATGGCCGCTCGCGGTGCCGGTGGTGGCCTTAGTGGATGGGCTGCGGCTGGTGGCGCGGGCTTCGCTCCAGGTGGCGGTGGCGGTGGCGGCGATGGGCCAAGTTATGCCGGCGGGGTCGGCGCTGCTGGGATGGTAGTTATTAAATGGAGATGACTATGAAGAGCTTTGCACGCCTTGATGGAGGCCGAGTTGCTGAGCGATTGGATGCTGATGAATTGCCGCCGTTCCATGTGTCGCTGATCTGGGTCGAGTGCGATTCGGCGGTGGCGGTCGGCTGGCTGAATGTTGGCGGGGAATTGGTCGCGCCAACCGCCCCGATCGAGGAGCCGATTGAGTTAGCAGCGGCTGGTCGAGCCTGGCGCGATGGAGCAATTGAAAGCGTTAAATGGATGCGCGAGCGCCATCGGGACGAAGTCGATCTTGGACTAGGCACCAGGTTAAGTGCTGTTCAATTCAGGGAATTGCTTGAGTATCTGCAATCGCTACGCGACTGGCCTCTGGCCGATGGATTTCCTGCACCGGAAAGCCGCCCGGAACCCCCACTCTGGATCGCCGAACAAACCCAATAAACGCCCCGCACCGCCGGGGCGTTTTCTTTCCCGCAATACAACACACACACAACACCCGACAGCCCCTTCCCCAAGGGGCTTTTTCGTTCAAGGAGAAACAGAAATGGCAGAACGCCAAACGTACACCGTGCTCCTCCCATTCCCCACCGGCGGTGGTCACTGGTCGAGCATCGGCCAGGAAATGCACCTGCTCGATGTGGAGGCCAGTGCGTTGCGCAACGCGGGTCGTCTGGAGCTGAAAAAAACCGAGGCTGCCGAGACTGCCTCTACATCCACCGCGGCAAAAAAAGCCGCTGCCAAGAAGGCTGAATAACCATGGCTGAGGTTTTGAACTTCGAGCACAACGGCATTACCGTCAATGCCACCGAATCTCCCGAGGCCATGGGTGGCCTGGGTGACAACGTCATCGGTCTGATCGGCACCGCGCCGAAGGCTGATCCGTTGATTCCACGCAACGCGCCGTTCCGCATCAACAGCTTCACCACCCAGGCGCTGCTCGATCCGACCGGCACCGAGGCGGGCACGCTGTACCACGCGGTCTTCCAGATCCTGAAAGTGGTCAAGGTGCCGGTCTACGTGGTCATCGTCGAAGAGGGAGCGACCCCGGCCGACACCCTGAACAACGTCATCGGCGGTGTCGATCCGCTGACCGGCCGCAAGCTCGGCCTCGCGGCATTGGGCAGCGTGCCTGAAGACCTGACCATCATCGGCGCGCCGGGCTTCACCAGCACCAAAGCCGTGGCCGGTGAGTTCGCGTCTTTCGGCAAGCGCATCAAGGCCCGTGTGGTGCTCGACGGCAAGGATGCCGCGGTCGCCGATCAGGTGACGTACAGCCAGGAACTGGGCGGCGCGGAACTGGGTTTCGACCGCTGCCTGCTGGTGCACAACATGCCGTCGGTGTACTCCAAGGCGGCCAAGAAAAACGTGTTCCTGTCGCCGTCGAGCCTGGCCATCGCAGCACTGGCCAAGGTCAGGCAATGGGAAAGCCCGGGCAATCAGGTGACCTTTGCCGAGGACGTTTCGCGGGTCGTGGAATACAACATCCTCGACACCTCCACTGAGGGCGATCTGCTCAACCGCTACGGCATCAGCTACTACGCCCGCACCATCCTCGGCGGCTTCTCGCTGCTGGGTAACCGCTCCATCACCGGCAAGTTCATCAGCTACGTCGGCCTCGAAGATGCGATCAGCCGCAAGCTGGTCAAGGCCGGCCAGAAAGCCATGGCCAAGAACCTCACCAAGTCGTTCATGGACCAGGAGGTCAAGCGCATCAACGATTGGCTGCAAACCCTGGTCGCCGACGAAACCATTCCCGGCGGCAGCGTGTACCTGCACCCGGAATTGAACAGCGTCGAGAAGTACAAGAACGGCACCTGGTACGTGGTCATCGACTACGGCCGCTACGCGCCGAACGAACACATGGTTTATCAACTCAATGCCCGCGATGAAATCATCGAGCAGTTCCTGGAGGACGTTCTCTAATGTTTACCAACCGCGTAAGACAGGCCATCGCGGCCACCCTGCAAGGCCTGCCGTTGTCGGCGACGGTGGAAGAGTTCACCCCGCCGAAGATTGAGTTCGAGATGGAGAACATGGTCGGCGGGCGCTTCATCGGCGAGGAAATGGCCAAGAGCGGCAAAGCCCTCACCGCCACGCTCAAGCTGCAAGGCGTGGGCGCAGAAGTCATGCTCGCCCTGGGCGTGAAACTGGGCGACGACATTTTGCTGAACGTCCGTGAGGCCGGTCAGGATCAGGATGGCAACACCTGGTTCACCTACCACACCGTCGGCGGCAAGCTGAAGTCCCTGGCTGAGACGGCGCTCAAAATGAATGACAAACCGACCACCACGCTTGAGCTGTCCTGCCGCACCTACAACCGCCTGGAAAACGGCATCCCGGTGATCGACATCGACGTGCGCACGCAGAAGTTCGTGCTCAACGGCATCGACATTCTCGGCGACGCCCGTCGCGCGGTGTTGATCCCTTAATTCGCTCGGCGAGCACCGAACTCATGTGGGAGCGGGCTTGCTCGCGAACGCGGATTGATAGTCAAAGTAAAGGTCGACTGACACTCCGCCTTCGCGAGCAAGCCCGCTCCCACAAGGTGCAATGCGTAACGCCTTCTCATGATTCACCAAGGAATTCATTTCATGTCCTGGACACCTCCTGTTCACGCCTTGTTGTCGCCGATCACCGCCGACGATCAGTCGTCGATCGAGCAGATTCAGCTCAAACCGTTGTACTACGCCGCACAGAAAGAAGCCCTGGCCCGTGCCGGCGATGATGAGGACGATCAGTTCTTCGAACTGGCGCTGCTGGCCACCGGACTGTCGGTCAAGGAACTCGATCAACTCAAACGCCCGGACTACGTGAGCATCGCGCAGTACGTGCATGACATGTCGACCTTGCCGACGTCGCATTTCCTTGAGCATGCGGACGAGGGTGAACAACCGTCGGCCGATCCCGACGAAGTGAGCTTGCTGCAACCGCTCGCCGTGGCGGGTCGAACCCTGACCACGCTGACCCTGGAAATGCCGGTGCTGCGTGCGACCAAGGCGATGAAAAAGCTCAAGACCGCCAAGGAGCGCGCCGAATTCATCACGGCCCATTGCACCGGCCTGATGCTGCCCGATCTGGCCAGTTTGACCGTGCCTGACTGGACACAGCTTCAGGTACGCATCGACGATTTTTTAAACAAACCGGCGGCCTTCTTTCGGAGCGCGACATCGAAGTAATCCTCGATGTGGTGCCGCTCATTTACCCGATAAGTGAAGCGGACATTCTGGAATGGGACGTCGGCAAGGCCTTGCGCCGCTACGACATTGCGATCACTCGCCTTGGCGTGAAACAGGAGTAGAGGGGGATGGCGGACGATAAATATTCGCTCAAGAACACAGCCATCAGTGATGACTGGCTGAAGTTTCGCGAGGTGGGCCTGAGCAGTGCCGTGTCATCGCTGGTGACGGGGGAGGGCGCAGAGGATCTGGCGCCCGGTTTCAGCCAGGTGCTGGCCACACTGAGTCTCAAAATCAGTCTGCTGACCACGGCACTGGAATCGTTGAACCTGACGTTTTCCTCGCCGCGCTCGTTGATGCCGGCAACAGGTTCCAGCCCAAGGACGGCGTTGGCCAGCGGGCAAAACAACGTGGGCGAAACGGGTGGTGCCATTGAGAGGGCGACGCTGCTCAAGTCGGTCGGCGTGAAGAGCGTTGGTGAGGCTGATCGATCACCCGAGCGTCGGCGCGAGACGGTGATGGAGTCAAACCAGAGCGTCGCCAGTGTCCCGCTGATGGCTGCCGCAATCTCTGCGTCGGCGTTCAGAACGCCGGCCATGATGGAGGCAGAGAAGCAGGTCGACTGGCGGATACCTTTGAAGCTCGACAGTCTCGAGGTAATTGATCAGCCGCAGATCATCAATCGCCCTGGGAAAATATCCGGCGAGCCACAGTCGAACATCGACAGCGTTCGCGACAATCATTTACCCGTGGCCACCGGCAATACACCGCCCGTGGCGGCAGAAAGCACACCAGCCTCCCTCAGCCCGCGGCTCAGTGGTCTGAAGGACGCTTTCACAACAGTTATGCCGTATTTGGCAGCCCTGTTCACACCCGTATACGAAGAGATGAAAAATCAAATGGCCAAGCGGTTTTTGGGAGCGGCATCTGCCCGGCTTCCAAAACAGTTCGGTCAGGTGTTTTCCGAAGATTTCAGAGATAAGGAACAGGCGAACAAGCCGGACATCAGGACGGGCCCGACCGTGGGTGTCAGTCCACGAGGCTCGCGCGGCGCTTCACGTCTGATGGCGATGGGGGCCTCGATGCGTTCGCTGACCCGCCGTGCACCCGGACCATTGAAAGCCGTCGGTGCGGCGATGGACGTCGTCGGCGGCGTAATGACCGGCAATCGTCGCATGCTCGGTGCCGGTCTTGGCGCGGCAGGTGGCGGATGGGCGGGTGCGACCGCCGGTTCTGCGGTGGGCGCCACGTTAGGCAGTGTTGTTCCTGTGATCGGCACCGCCATTGGTGGCGTTCTGGGTGGCCTGATTGGAGGCTGGCTGGGTAGTGAGTCGGGTGCAACACTGGGCGAAAAACTCGCCGCCCCGACAGCAGACCGCCTGGCCTCGCCAGAACAGGTCAACAAAGAACTGACCAGCGCACCGACACAAAACCAGCAAATCAATTACTCACCGTCGATTCAGGTCACCTGCACCGGTGGGGAGAGCTCCGAGCACATCCGGACGATCGTGGCGCAGCAGCTGCAAACGCAGTTCCACGGCGAGTTTGTTCCACTGATGACCACCAACGCCCTCGCCACCCGACGTGGTGCGGCCCTGACTGATGGAGGCAGGTAATGCGCCAGCAAATGATCCTGGGCAGTTTCATTTTCGGCTTGTCCCGCCAATTCGCGTACAGCGGCATCGTGCACACCTCGGACGGTGGCTGGGTGGAGCTGGACATCGTGACGGGCAAGCCGAAATCCAGTCAGACCGGGCAGAAAGTCCAAACAATGAAGATTTCAGGGACTTCGATGTACGCAGTGGCCATGGACCGGCTCAATGAGCTGCGCGCGCTACAGGAACAGCGCAAGCCGGTGCCGTTGGTGGATGGCATCGGACGCAACTGGGGGCTTTGGCGAATCAACACGGTCACGGAGACCCAGAGCGTGGTCATCGATGACGGCACGGCGATGGTCGTCAATTGGGCAGTCGACATATCGGAGTTCATCCATGCGTAGAGTTCGAAGTATGGCCGGTGACTCGGTCAACCTGTTGCTGTACCGAGAACTGGGGCGCTGTGACGATACCGTCGAAGAGGCACTGTGGCGGCTGAACCCCTCGCTGGCGGAACCGGGGCCGGTATTGCCTGCGGGTATCTGGGTAGTCCTGCCGGAAATTGATTCAAAACCCATGGTGACCACGCCGGTTACCGCGTGGGATTAAGGAGGTTCCATGACACTGGGTTTCACGCCAGCGGTACATATTTACGGGGACAACGAGGTCCTGATCAACAAGCGCCTGATCAGTTGGGAGCACATCGATGCCGCCGGTATCGAGTCCGATCAATTGACCTTGACGCTCGATCTGGAAGGGCTCGAAGGGCTGCCGATCCTCGGCGGCAAGATTGGCCTGCAGGTCGGTTACGTGGAGTCCGGTCTGGTGGATAAGGGCCAGTTCACGGTGTCTCGCCTGACGCCGACGTTGTTCCCGCTGCGCTTGACGCTGGTGGCCACTGCGGCACCGTTCAGTGCTGATGATAAGACCGGCTTCCTGCAGCGTCGATCGGCCAGTCATGGGCCGACCACCCTGGGTGCGCTGTTTCGCGAGATCGCTAAGCGGCACGGTTTTTCGCCACGGGTGGCACCCCAACTGGCACTGAAAAAAATCGACCACATCGATCAGTCCAACGAAAGTGACATGGCGTTTTTGACTCGCCTCGCCGGCATATACCAGGCCATCGCCAAACCGATGAATGAGCTGTATGTGCTGGCGCTCCCAAGTCAGACCAAGTCACTGTCGGGCAAGGTGTTGCCCGAGGTGAAACTGTCGGTGACCACCAACAATCGCCCCGGCGATCGCGCCTTCATTTCTGCCACGCTCGATGACACCGCCCGGGCGAAAAACCAGGGCTGCAAGACGAGTTGGTGGGACGCGGCAGCGGGGATGGTGCGGGTGATTGAAACCGGTAGCGCGCCGTTCAAGGTCATCGGTCGGCTCTGCCAGAATGAAACGGAGGCCAGAGACGTCGGTGAGGGAGAAGTACGCAAATTGCTGCGTGAAAAGCTCAAGGTGAAAATCAGTTGCCCGGGCAATCCAGCGCTTTCCGCCGAGGGGGTCCTGTTGCTCGACCCGTCGTGGCCGGACTTCATGCGCGGGTACTGGTCCATCGAAAAGGTCACTGCCACCGGTGACAAATATCAAAGCTATCGCTGTGTGATCGATGCGAAGTGTCCGGACGCCACGCAATAACGCAATCAAATGCACTGGCGCCGGTCTGGCGGATCATTGGCGAACGGAACATCACTCATGCCGCTTACTGTCCTGCAACTTCAGCAAATCCTTCCAGACGCCCGCCGCCAAGCGGGCGTTTTCATTTCCGCCCTGAACAACGCCATGGATGACCATGAGATCAACAGGCCCAAACGTATCGCCGCGTTTCTTGCTCAAATTGGTCACGAATCCGGTCAGTTGCATTATGTGCGCGAACTCGGTGGTGATGAATATTTGAGCAAGTACGACACGGGCACTTTGGCTGCTCGTCTGGGCAATACCCCCGTGCTCGATGGTGACGGACAAAGGTATCGCGGTCGTGGACTCATCCAGATCACTGGCCGTCATAACTATCGACAATGCAGCCTGGGCTTGTTCGGCGATGAGCGATTGCTGGTTTCGCCGGAACTGCTGGAACAGCCGCAATGGGCCGCCGAATCCGCCGCCTGGTTCTGGGCGCAAAACGGCCTCAACGAGCTGGCTGATCGTGACCAGTTCAACAGCATCACCCGCCGGATCAACGGTGGCCTCAATGGACTGCAGAACCGTCTGCAGCTGTGGGCGCGGGCGAGGGCGGTGTTATGCCAGCCTTCGGTTTGATCCCGGTGTCTTGGCGGGTGATTGGCGTTGTTGTGTTACTGGCTGTGTTGGCCGGTGGCTCGGCGGCGTTGGCCTGGCGATTTCAGGAGGGGCGTTACGGGCGGCAACTGGCGGAACAGGCCAGGGCGCACGCCGAGACGCTCAACCAACTGACTCTGGCGGCCGCCGCCCGACAACAGGCCGAGCAGGACAAGCGGCTGACGCTGGAGCAACAACTGTCGGTCAGCGAACAAACCCATTATCGAGCGCTTAGCGATGCCCAACGTGATCAAGGTCGCTTGCGCGATCGTCTTGCCACTGCTGATGTGCGGCTGTCAGTCCTCCTCGATGCCAGCGACACTTCCATCGGCTGCACAGTGCCAACCGCCCCCGGTGCCAGCGGCGTGGATCATGGCACCCTACGAGCCCGACTTGACCCGACGCATGCTCAACGAATTATCGCCATCACCGACGCCGGCGACCGTGCGCTGATTGCCTTGCAGGCTTGTCAGGCCTACATCCGGGCGCTCGGCCGCTAACATTTTGATCGATCCTGTAACTTGCAAGCGCGATCCGCTCGTGTACGGTAGTCCCATTCCGCCCGCTCAGGAGATGACCGTGAAAGAAATCACCCAACTGGCCGCTGAACTTGGCCGGCGCCTGCAGGTTCTCAATGCTCACGTCACGGCGGCCGAGTCCTGTACCGGCGGCGGCATTTGCGAGGCGATCACCCGTATTCCGGGGAGTTCGGCGTGGTTCGAGGCTGGTTATGTCACGTACTCCAACCGTCAGAAAACCGAGCAATTGAATGTCCCGGCCGAGTTGTTTAAGACGGCGGGGGCGGTCAGTCGCGAGGTGGTCGAGGCCATGGTGCGGGGCGCGCAGGAAAAAAGCCGGGCGCATTTTGCCGTGGCGGTCAGCGGTGTCGCAGGGCCGGACGGCGGTTCGCCGAGCAAGCCGGTGGGCACGGTCTGGCTGGCATGGGGCGTGGGGGAGCGGGTCTTCAGCGAGGTGCAGCACTTCCCCGGTAACCGCGACGAGGTCCGCCGACAAACGGTGAAGGCCGCGCTAGAGGGGCTGCTGCGTCATGCCTCTGGAGAAATCTCAAATCAGGGGTAGGCGATCCTGAATCGCTGTGGAATAATACTGGCTACTTATACAGGTGTTGGCCGTCAGGCCTTATTGATTACGTGAGGACTTTAATGGACGACAACAAGAAGAAAGCCTTGGCTGCGGCCCTGGGTCAGATCGAACGTCAATTCGGCAAGGGTGCCGTAATGCGTATGGGCGATCAGGACCGTCAGGCGATCCCGGCTATCTCTACTGGCTCTCTGGGTCTGGACATCGCGCTCGGCATTGGCGGTCTGCCAAAAGGTCGTATCGTTGAGATCTACGGTCCTGAATCCTCCGGTAAAACCACGCTGACACTGTCGGTGATCGCCCAGGCTCAAAAAGCCGGCGCGACCTGCGCATTCGTCGACGCCGAACACGCCCTCGACCCTGAGTACGCCGGCAAACTCGGCGTCAACGTCGACGACCTGCTGGTTTCCCAGCCGGACACCGGCGAGCAGGCCCTGGAAATCACCGACATGCTGGTGCGTTCCAACGCGGTTGACGTGATCATCGTCGACTCCGTGGCTGCCCTGGTACCGAAGGCTGAAATCGAAGGCGAAATGGGTGACATGCACGTGGGCCTGCAAGCCCGTCTGATGTCCCAGGCGTTGCGTAAAATCACCGGTAACATCAAGAACGCCAACTGCCTGGTGATCTTCATCAACCAGATCCGTATGAAAATCGGCGTGATGTTCGGCAGCCCGGAAACCACCACAGGTGGTAACGCGCTGAAGTTTTATGCCTCGGTTCGTCTGGACATCCGCCGTACCGGCGCTGTGAAAGAAGGTGATGAAGTCGTCGGTAGCGAAACCCGCGTCAAGGTCGTGAAGAACAAGGTCGCTTCGCCGTTCCGCCAGGCCGAGTTCCAGATTCTCTACGGCAAGGGCATCTACCTCAATGGTGAGATGATCGACCTGGGTGTTCTGCACGGTTTCGTCGAGAAGTCCGGTGCCTGGTATGCCTACGAAGGCACCAAGATCGGTCAGGGCAAGGCCAACTCGGCCAAGTTCCTGGCGGACAACCCGGAAATCGCCGCGAAACTTGAGAAGCAACTGCGCGACAAGCTGCTGACTCCAGCGCCGGACGTCAAAGCATCGCCAGTCAAAGAGACTGAAGATGACCTGGCTGACGCTGATATCTGATTGATCCGATGACCGCCGTACTCGATACACTCGTCGCAGTGCGGCGAACCGCAATGGACCTGCTCGCACGACGCGAGCATGGTCGAGTCGAGCTGACGCGTAAACTGCGTCAGCGCGGCGCCCTCCCTGAAATGATCGACACAGCACTCGACCGCTTGACGGAAGAGGGTCTGTTGTCCGAATCCCGTTACCTCGAAAGCTTCGTTTCCTACCGTGCCCGTTCCGGCTATGGCCCCTTGCGTATTCGTGAAGAGTTGAGCCAGCGTGGTCTGCAACGCAACGACATCGAACTCGCATTACGCGAAAGCGGTATCAACTGGCAGGAACAACTGGAAGACACCTGGCGGCGCAAGTTTTCCGGGCATTTACCGATAGACGCCCGGGAGCGCGCCAAACAAGGGCGGTTCCTGAGTTATCGGGGCTATTCCATGGAAATGATCAGCCGCTTGTTCAGCGGCCGAGGGATGGACGATTGACTGAAACGGCTCGCTATTTCGATAGCGGGCCGTTTTTTTTGCCTCACGTAACCTTTGACGGTTCCCGCGTGCGTTGCTGCGCCTGAGGTTTGGGCTGCGCCCAGTTTTCCGGCAAGTTGATGTAGTCCACCAGTTCCCGCAGGCGTCCATGGTCACGGGCGTTAAAGGTGAAGGCCAGACGTACAAGATGGCTGAACTGCGGCTCGTCGTGCTCCTCACCGCTGTAGACATGCTGATGGAAGTGATCGCTCAGGCACAGGTCGGCAAACGCTTGCTGCATGTGTGCCAGCGCATCGTCACTGAGCTGGTGATTCATGCGGATCACGAACTGATGCTTGAGCCAGCGACTGGAGTGGAAGTTGCTGTAGAACTGATTGATCTGCTCCACCGCCTCTTCGGCGCTATAGACCAGGCTCACCAGCTTCATGTCGGTGGGCAGGATGTAGCGATTTTCTTCCAGTTGATTGCGGATGAAGTCCAGGGCGCCTTGCCAGAACTTGCCTCCCGGAGCGTCCAGCAGCACCACTGGCACCAGCGGGCTTTTACCGGTCTGGATAAGCGTCAGCACTTCCAGCGCCTCGTCCAGCGTACCGAAACCACCAGGGCACAAGACCAGCGCATCGGCTTCTTTGACGAAGAACAGCTTGCGGGTAAAGAAGAAGTGGAACGGCAGCAGATTGGCGGTGCCATTCACGGTGGGATTGGCATGTTGTTCAAAGGGCAGGGTGATGTTGAATCCCAGGCTGTGTTCCAGGCCGGCGCCTTCGTGGGCGGCGGCCATGATGCCGCCGCCGGCACCGGTGATCACCATCAGGTCCGAGCGCGCCAGCGCGGCGCCGAGTTCTCGGGCCAAGCCGTACAGCGGGTGTTCTATCGGTGTGCGGGCCGACCCGAATACCGTGACTTTGCGCCGTCCCCGGAACTGTTCGAGCACACGGAAGGCGTGTTCGAGTTCGCGCAGGGCTTGCAGGGTGATCTTGGCGTTCCAGCGGTTGTGGTCTTCCTGGGCCATGCGCAGCACGGTCAGGATCATGTCGCGGTAAATTGGAATGTTCGGGCTGTTGGGTGAAACCAGGTTGAGTTGTTCTTCGACCTTGCTGATGAGGTCGTGGCCGCTTTCTTCGAAATGACGGCTCAGGAGGTCATTCGGTTGGTAAGGCATCAACTTCTCCTTCCATACAGGCTCTGTTGTTCCTTTGGATGAAGGAAACATTCGCATCAGAAAACGCAAACCAGGCAGCCCCTTTTCTGCCCTGAAAAGTGAACGGGAACACTATGAATCTAGACCCTCACGGTGTTTTTCGCTGACTTGATCATTGCGCTGCAAAGTCTTTCCTGGCAACCGCTTATTGACGATTTGCAAGGTGATTTCACCGCTCGTCTGAACGCGCGCCGAGTGCCCGACACTCTGATTTACTGAATGACAGGTGTAACACAACAACTTTGCGTCAATGGCAGGGCGCACGGCACAAGTGGTTCAAGGATTTTGTCGCTCAAACAAGGGCGAGGTGCAAGGAGGCGGGATGCTATGGCCAGAGTCATTCTGGAGATCGATACGCAACTGTATCGATTATTGAAGTCATCGGCCGAGACCAATCATTTGAGTCTTGAAGAGGAGTGCTGCCGGCGTCTGGAGGGCGCCGAGCGGCGCTCGCGCTATTTGCAGGCGCTCCTGGCAGAACTGCGCGCCGAGGATGAACAGCGGCGCGCCAATTCCCATTCCCGTTGAATTACTTTTTCTTCGCCGGTGTGGCTTTCGGGCAATCCGATTCCTGATAGCTGGCGGAGCCGACTGAGCGGTTGGTCTTCACCTCCGTGAAGTCATAACGCATGACCGCGCCCTTGGCCATCAGTTTGCGGTACGAGGGGTTGTTGCACACAGAGGCGCCAAGCTGGAAATACACGGCTTTCGGGTCAGCCCGCATCTTGTTGGCGTGGCTGCTTTGCACGCTCAGGTGATTGATCAATACATTGCCTTCGACGGTGTAGCCCTGATCGAGGATGTCTTCGTTGATCGCCCGTGGCGTGCCGACGCTGCTTTGGGCAGCGACGTTTCGCAGCTCTCTGTTGAGATTCTGCTCACTCAAGGACGCAGCCTGAGCGTTGAAGGACGACGCCAGCAGAATGGCAGCGGTGGGAACGATAAGGCGCAACATGAAACTCTCCTGGTTCAGTGACTGGTGGTTCGACCCGTCACATGACTGTGCGTTCAGTGGTGGCGAATTATAGGGGAGCCCGTCTGGACGGTACAGGCTTGCGCCGGCCGCTCTGGTAAACTGCCGGCCTTTATTGCCCTGAGTGCTACTCGTGTCGAGTTTTCCTGTCTGCCGGTGTTGCCCACGATGAACCACGCTCCCAACGCCGTAGCCCGTCTGCGCGATCAGCGCGAAGAAGAAGGCATCAAGCCGATTCAGGCCCGTGGCTGGAGGGCAACCCGCTGCCGTGCCTGCCGCGTGATCGAAAGCCACTGCCTGTGCGCGTGGCGTCCGCAGGTCGAGACCCGCTCTGGCGTGTGTCTGATCATGACCAACAAGGAAGTGTTCAAGCCGAGCAACACGGGGTGGTTGATCGCTGATGTGGTGCGCGACAACCATGCGTTCATCTGGTCGCGTACGGAAACCGATCCGCAGTTGCTGGCATTGCTCGCCGACCCGCAATGGCAACCGTATCTGGTCTTTCCCGGCGAGTATGTCGCGCCTGAGCGAGTGACTAACACGGTCGAAGTCGATGGCACCAAGCGGCCGCTGTTCATTCTGCTGGACGCGACCTGGACCGAAGCCCGGAAGATATTTCGCAAAAGTCCTTATTTTGATGCGCTGCCGATCCTGAGCCTGCTGCCCGATAAGCTTTCACGCTATCGGCTGCGCCGCTCGACCCGCAGCGAGCATTTGTGCACGGCCGAAGTGGCGGCGCTGTGCCTCGATCTGGCGGGAGATGTGGAAGCCGCGTCGGCACTGGACGCTTATTTCGACGTATTCAGCCAGCATTACCTCGATGCCAAACACCAACTGGAAATGAATGTTGCAACACCGGCACATGCCGAGCTGATGCCTTTCGTGCAGAACATCGCCACCGTCACGGCCTGATTGTCGCCCATACTGCAAAGAACTGTACCGGCCAAGCACCTTGACCACCCCGGCTTCGCTGGGCATGCTTGGCGCCGATTAGGGCGCGGCCGCAGTTTGAATCGCCGCTTCTTTACGTGAAAAGCTACGTGGATTGCCACGTGATTGGCGTTGAACGTGCCCTGCCGGTGCAGCTCCCTGGCTGTGCCTTGAGTTGTTAGAAGAACAGGATCATTTGAAAAATGGCCACATACGAAATCCTGATTGCCGATGACCACCCTCTTTTTCGTAGCGCCCTGCATCAAGCGTTGACCCTGGGCCTTGGCCCGGACGTCCGTCTGGTGGAAGTGGCGAGCATTGCCGAGCTGGAAACCCGCCTGGACGAAAAGTCCGACTGGGATCTGGTGCTGCTGGACCTGAACATGCCGGGCGCCTACGGTTTTTCCGGGCTGGTGCTGTTACGCGGTCAGTACCCGCAGATTCCGGTGGTGATGGTGTCGGCCCAGGAAGAAGCCTCGATCATGGTGAAGTCCCGTGAGTTCGGGGCCAGTGGTTTCATTCCTAAATCGAGTGACCTGAGCGTTATCCAGAAAGCCGTACGTGCGGTGCTGGATGGCGATGTGTTCTGGCCGCCCCAGGCGTTCGAAGCTGTCAGCGTTTCCGATGAAGCCAAGGCCGCCAGCGAAGGCCTTGCCAGCCTGACGCCTCAACAGTTCCGGGTGTTGACCATGGTCTGTGAAGGTCTGCTGAACAAGCAGATTGCCTACGAACTGAGCGTGTCCGAAGCAACAATCAAGGCACACGTCACGGCGATTTTCCGTAAGCTGAATGTGCGGACCCGGACCCAGGCGGCTTTGCTCCTGCAACAACTTGAGTCAATTTCAAGCCACTAAGGATTGGCGTCTTCACGCTTTTTTGACTTTCGTTGATCTAGCTTTCCCACTCCTTTTTGGTCAGTTGCCACTTCTATGTCCCCTTTTAAAGGCCAGACCGGCCTGAAACGCATCCTCAACGCTTCCGGTTATTCGCTGGACGGCCTACGCGCAGCCTTCACCGGCGAAGCGGCTTTTCGGCAACTGGTGTTGCTCAATGTCATCCTGATTCCGATTTCGTTCTTTTTGAACGTCAGCCGCGTCGAGCAAGCGTTGTTGATTGCCGTCTGCCTGTTGGCATTGATCGTCGAATTGCTCAACTCGGCAGTGGAAGCGGCCATCGACCGCATTTCCCTCGAGTTGCACCCGCTGTCCAAGAACGCCAAGGACATGGGCAGCGCCGCACAACTCGTGGCGTTGACCATGATCGCGCTGGTCTGGGCGGTGATCCTGCTTTAAGCGATGGTGGGCAGCACGATCTCGTCGCTGCGCTGAACCCCGGCGGTGAAGGCGCGGCACAGGTCGAGGAATTCGCGCATCGCTGACGTCTGGTATTTCTGTTTGTGCCAGATGAAATAGAACTGTCGCGCCAGGTCCAGGTCCGGCGTCTCTACCGGCACCAGGCTGCCGCGCCGGAACGCATCGCGCAGGGCCAGCCGCGAAATACAGCCAATTCCCAATCCTGACTCCACCGCGCGCTTGATGGCCTCGGTGTGTTCCAGCTCCAGGCGGATGTTCAATGCGCTGCGATGGTGACGCATGGCCTGATCAAAGGTCAGCCGCGTACCCGAGCCTTGTTCCCGCAGGATCCACGCCTCGTGGCTCAGCTCATCCATGGTCGCGGTGCCGCGAATGGCCAGCGGGTGCTGCGGCGCGCAAAACACCACCAGCTCATCCTCGACCCAGCTCTGCACTTCAATGTCCGGATGGCTGCAGTCACCTTCGATCAGACCCAGATCAATTTCATAGTGAGCGACTTGCTGCACAATGTTGGCCGTGTTCTGCACGTGCAGCTTCACCTGGCTTTCCGGATGGCGCTGCATGAAGCTGCCGATCAGCAGCGTTGCCAGGTAATTGCCGATGGTCAGGGTCGCGCCGACCGCCAGCGAGCCGAAACCGGACTTGCCGTTGAGCAGGTCTTCGATTTCCTTGGCCTGGTCGAGCAGCGCCACCGCTTGGGGCAACAGCTGTTTGCCGAGGGCGTTGAGGCTCAGCCGTTTGCCGGCGCGGTCGAACAGCTGGCAGCTGCACTGACGCTCTAGCTCGGTGATCGAGGTGCTCGCCGCCGATTGCGAAAGGTTGAGCGTCAGGGCAGCACGGGATACGCTTTCCTGCTGGGCGACGGCGACGAATACTTGAAGTTGACGGAGAGTAAATCGCATATCTATATAACCGATAACCCTTATCTTAATAATCCATTTAACAGATATTGTCGCTGCCATTAGAATGCGATGCAATTGCGCACATCATCGGCGCAGGCAAAATCTCCAGGAGTCCCACGTACATGAGCAACATGAACCACGAGCGTGTCCTCAGTGTTCACCACTGGAACGACACTCTGTTCAGCTTCAAGTGCACCCGCGATCCGGGCCTGCGCTTCGAGAACGGTCAGTTCGTGATGATCGGCCTGCAACAGCCCAACGGCCGGCCGCTCATGCGCGCTTACTCGATTGCCAGCCCTAACTGGGAAGAGCATCTCGAGTTCTTCAGCATCAAGGTGCCGGATGGTCCGCTGACTTCCCAGTTGCAGCATCTGAAGGAAGGCGACGAGATCATCATCAGCAAGAAGCCTACGGGCACGCTGGTACTGGACGACTTGAAGCCTGGCAAACATTTGTACCTGCTCAGCACCGGTACCGGTCTGGCACCGTTCATGAGCGTCATCCAGGACCCGGAAACCTACGAGCGTTTCGAAAAAGTGATCCTGTGCCACGGCGTACGTTACGTCAACGAAGTCGCTTACCGCGAATTCATCACCGAGCACCTGCCGCAGAACGAGTTCTTCGGCGAGGCACTGCGTGACAAGTTGATCTACTACCCGACCGTGACCCGTGAGCCGTTCGAGAACGAAGGTCGCCTGACTGACCTGATGCGCAGCGGCAAGCTGTTCAGCGACATCGGCCTGCCACCGATCAACCCGCAGGACGACCGCGCCATGCTGTGCGGCAGCCCGAGCATGCTCGACGAGACCAGCGAAGTGTTGAACAGCTTCGGCCTGAAAGTTTCGCCGCGGATGCGCGAGCCGGGTGATTACCTGATCGAGCGTGCGTTCGTCGAAAAGTGACCGTAGGTCACTTGTAGGAGCTGGCTTGCTAGCGATGGTCGTTAACGATGACGCGTTCCTTGCTGGTTGAATGCGGTGAGTTCAAGTTCATCGCTAGCAAGCCAGCTCCTACAATAGATATGTAGCGCAAAGAAAAGCCCGCATGGCCTGAGAAGGTCATGCGGGCTTTTTCGTTCCGGTGTTCAGACTTTCGCGGGAATGACTTCGAGAACGCGGATCATGCCAGCCTCGGGGTAATGCCACCGCACATCCACATCCCAGAACTGCGCCCCATACTCTCGCTCAGGCGCAGGCGTCTGGTACGCCGGGCGCGGATCCTGTGTCAGACATTGCTCGATCAGTTCTACCAGCGGTTCTTCAAGGCGCTGAGCATGCCCGTGCGCCTGCTCCAGCGCCGAATCCGTCCACTGCACGGGAATCAACGGCGGCGCAGCGCTGGCGATGCTATTGGAGGCCGTGTCGATGATGTCGGCGTAAGGCACGTAAGGTTTGATGTCGAGAATCGGCGTGCCATCCAGCAGGTCGATACCGGATATCCACAGGCGATCGGCTTCAACCTTGTCCAGCTTCACCACGGATTGGCCGATGCCATTGGGCCGATGCGTCGCGCGGGTGGCGAACACGCCCATGGACTTGTTGCCGCCGAGGCGAGGAGGGCGGACTTTCAGGCGTGGTTTTTCTTCCAGGGCCTGGTGAAACAGGAACAGAAGCCAGACGTGACTCACTTGCTCCAGTCCTTGCACCGCATCGCCCTGATCGAACGGCGCTACCAGCTCCAGTACGCCGCGAGCGGCGGGGGCCAGTTGCGGCTGGCGCGGGATGGCGAACTTCTCCTTGAAGCAGGAGCGCACGAAGCCGATGGGGGAAACGCTGTAGGTCATGGTTTGGGGTCGAGGCGGGAATGAAGCGGGCATGATAACCCGATCAACTCATGCATCGGTGGAGCCTGACAGGACGCCTTCGCGAGCAAGCCCGCTCCCACACTGGATTTATATCGGCCACAAAGGGTGTGGTCACAGGAGATCCAATGTGGGAGCGGGCTTGCTCGCGATGGCCGCGCCGCGGATTAGAGGCTGAACCCACCATCCAGCGGAATAATGTTCCCGGTCATATACGCCCCAGCGGTACTCGCCAGACTGATCGCCAGCGCCGCCATCTCTTCCTCCCGCCCCCAGCGCTTCATCGGAATCAGCGCTGTATCCTCTGCCAGCGCCTCCTCATCATTGCCAATGTGTTGTGTCATCTTGCTCGGGAAACGTCCCGGCGCAATCACGTTGACATTGATGTGCTGGCTCACCAGCTCCCGCGCCAGAATCCGCGACAGTTGATGTAGGGCAGCCTTGCTCGGCCCGTAGGCATAAGCCTGTTCGCCGAAGGAAGAAATCCCCGCCACCGAGCCTATGTTGATGATCCGCGCCGGGCTCGCCTCCGTCCCGGCCTTGCGCAACAGCGGCAAGAACTGCTGGATGCAGTTGAATACCGAGGTCACGTTGAGCTGCATGACCTTTTCCCAGCCTTTGACCGGGTAGCTCTCCAGCGGCGCGCCCCAGGTGGTGCCGGCGTTGTTCACCAGAATGTCCAGATGGCTGATCTGTTCACCCAGTTGCGTGGCGAGCTGAAGCACACCTTCTTCGGTGGCCAGGTTGGCCGCCACGCCGTGGCAGTGACCGAGGGCGCTCAACTCCTCGGCGGTTTGCAGGCAGGCTTGGGCATCCCGCGAGCAGACGTACACCGTAGCGCCAGCCTCGACATAAGCCTTGGCGATCATTTTGCCGATACCACGGGTGCCGCCGGTCACCAGAGCGGTGCGGCCTTGCAGGGAAAAGTACGGGTGCATGGCGAATCCTGAGAGCTGAGGGTCAATACACCCTAGTCGTCAGCTGCCGGAAGCGGAGCCACTATTTTTGCGCGGAATGGGGATTCATACAGCCGGGCCAGCGACGGTCAATTGTAGGCGCCGGCTTGCTGGCGATGGCGTTCTCAAAATCGCTATCGCCAGCAAGCCGGCTCCTACAGGGCGATGGCGTTTTGAAGATTGCCATCGCCAGCAAGCCGTGCTCCTACAGGGCGATGGCGCTTTGAAGATTGCCATCGCCAGCAAGCCGGCTCCTACAGGGCGATGGCGCTTTGAAGATCGCTATCGCCAGCAAGCCGGCTCCTACAGGGCGATGGCGTTTTGAAGATTGCCATCGCCAGCAAGCCGGCTCCTACTGGCGAACGCGCAGGGTCAGGCCCTTGAGGAAATTGCGCAGCAACTGGTCGCCGCACGGACGGTAGTTGGTGTGGCCGAACTTGCGGAACAGCGCGCTCAGCTCAGGCTTGGACACCGGGAACTCGGCGGCCTTGAGGATCGCGTGCATGTCGTCTTCCTTCAGTTCGAAGGCCACACGCAGTTTCTTGAGGATGATGTTATTGGTCACCGGCACTTCGATCGGCTGCGGCGGACGGCTTTCGTCCTTGCCGCGCTTGAAGATCACCAGGCCGTCGAGGAAATGCGCCATGACTTCGTCCGGGCAGCGTACGAAGCCTTCCTCGTCTTCTTCTTTCTTGTCGAGGTACGTCAACAGGTCTTCCAGGGACACGTCCATGCCGCCGAGCTTGATGATCTCGATGACTTTCTTGTCGCTGATGTCGAGCATGTAGCGCACGCTGCGCAGTACGTCGTTATGAATCATGGTGTGCAATCCTGATATTCGGCAGTGGGCGCCGCATAAGCCGCGGCGCCAAAATGTGTGGCGGCGTGAAAAGTCTTAGAACTTCTCTTTGCCGGACAGGTAGCGCCATTGGCCCAACGGCACTTTACCGATGGACACGCCGCCAATGCGGATGCGGCGGATGGCGACGACCTTCAGGCCGACGGCCTGGCAGAACAGGGCGATCACGCCCGGTTGTGGGTTCTTCATCGCAAAACGCAGGCGGTTTTCGTTCTGCCAGCTGGCTTTGACCGGCGGCAGTTCCTTGCCCTTGTAGGTCAGGCCGTGGTTCAGACGGTTGAGGCCGTGAGCCACCATGTCGCCTTCAACCTCGACCACATACTCTTGCTCGATTTTTGCGGAATCGGCAGTGAGTTTGCGCAGGATCTTCCAGTCCTGGGTGAACACCAACAGACCGCTGGCGTTGGCCTGCAGGTCGGTGCTGGCGGTCAGGCGCAGGAAATGCCCCTTGAGCGGCCGTTTGCTGAAGCGGTGTTCTTCGCTCAGGGTGTCGGCGCTGATCGTCGCCATGGCCGTGTCCGCGTCCATGCCTGCCGGGACGTTGAACAGGATGGTCACCGGCTCGGGCGCAGTGGCCTTGGCTTCTGGATCGAGCTCGACTTTCTGGGTGTCGACTTTGAACTGCGGCTCGTCGATGACTTCACCGTCCACGGTGACCCAGCCGCCCTCGATGAACAGCTCAGCCTCCCGACGGGAACAGCCGACGAGTTCGATGAGGCGTTTGGAGAGACGAATCGGGTCAGTCATGACAGGGCCGTAACAAAAAAGGGGTGGGCATTGTACCTGCTGGGCGCCGGTTAATCCCGGCTCCATTTCACCGTTGGGCTTTTTGTAGGAGCCGGCTTGCTGGCGAAGCAGGCGATGCGGTGTGTCATTTGTACCGAGGTGATGCTATCGCCAGCAAGCCGGCTCCTGCAGTTGCGTGGTGTGTCAGCCATTGCTCGACTGTTGTCGGGTTTGGCGCAAGCGCATGTGTAACAACGGATAAGGCTGACCCATGCCGTCATGCTCCGAGCGACCGATCACCTCGAACCCTTGTTTGAAGTAGAACCCCAGCGCCTGCGGGTTCTGTTCGTTGACGTCCAGTTCATCGGCATTCAGGTGTTCCATGGCATAGCGCAGCAACTGTTTGCCCAGGCCCTGGCCGCGATGAGCCGGGTCGATGAAAAGCATTTCGATCTTGCCCGCCGCGACGCCGGCGAACCCGGTGATGCGCTGGCGCGAGTCTTTGGTGCAGATCAGCATCACCGCGTCGAGGTAGCGGGTCAGCACCAGGTTCTTCAGCAGTTCGATGTAACTGTCCGGCAGGAAGTCATGGGTGGCGCGCACCGAGTCTTCCCAGACCCGAGTCAGTTCCTGATAGTCGCTCTGTTTCGGCGTGTGGATGACCGAATGTTGGCGCATGGCCGAATGCCCCTTTTGCAGTGATGGGTGCGAGTCCTTTCTCCCACAAAACGATAGACGTAAAAAAGCCCCGCATCTCGTCAAGAGAGCGGGGCTTTTCGTATTTTTTGCGTTTAGATCTGTTCAGCCCACAGGTCGTACTCGTCGGCGTCGGTGACCTTGCACCAGACTTTGTCGCCCGGCTTCAGGTTGCTGCCGTTGTCGATGAACACGTTGCCGTCGATTTCCGGGGCATCGAAGAAGCAACGGCCAACCGCGCCTTGCTCGTCGACTTCATCGACCAGCACTTCGATTTCACGGCCGACGCGCATTTGCAGACGCGCCGAGCTGATAGCTTGCTGGTGCGCCATGAAGCGGTCCCAACGGTCCTGCTTGACGTCGTCCGGGACGATGTCCAGGTCGAGGTCGTTGGCCGGTGCACCTTCGACCGGCGAGTACTGGAAGCAGCCGACGCGGTCGAGCTGGGCTTCGGTCAGCCAGTTCAGCAGGTACTGGAAGTCTTCTTCGGTTTCGCCGGGGAAGCCGACGATGAAGGTCGAACGGATGATCAGGTCCGGGCAGATCTCGCGCCAGTTCTTGATGCGCGCCAGGGTCTTGTCTTCGAACGCCGGGCGTTTCATCGACTTCAGGACTTTCGGGCTGGCGTGCTGGAACGGGATGTCCAGGTACGGCAGGATCTTGCCGGCGGCCATCAGCGGGATCAGCTCGTCGACGTGCGGGTACGGGTAAACGTAGTGCAAGCGAACCCAGACCCCAAGGGTGCTCAGGGCTTCGCAGAGTTCGGTCATGCGGGTTTTCACCGGCGCGCCGTTCCAGAAACCGGTGCGGTATTTCACATCGACGCCGTAGGCGCTGGTGTCTTGCGAGATCACCAACAGCTCCTTGACGCCGGCCTTGACCAGGCGCTGGGCTTCGTCGAGTACGTCACCGACCGGACGGCTGACCAGCTTGCCGCGCATCGACGGGATGATGCAGAAGCTGCAGCTGTGGTTGCAGCCTTCGGAAATCTTCAGGTACGCGTAGTGGCGCGGGGTCAGCTTGATGCCTTGCGGCGGCACCAGATCGATCAGCGGGTTGTGATCCTGACGTGGTGGCACGACGTCGTGCACCGCATTGACCACTTGCTCGTACTGCTGCGGACCGGTCACGGCCAGCACGCTCGGGTGCACGTTGCGAATGTTGCCTTCTTCGACACCCATGCAGCCGGTCACGATGACCTTGCCGTTTTCCTTGATGGCCTCGCCGATCACTTCCAGGGATTCGGCCTTGGCCGAGTCGATGAAGCCGCAGGTGTTGACCACCACGACATCGGCGTCCTGGTAGGTGGACACAACGTCATAACCTTCCATGCGCAGCTGGGTAAGGATGCGCTCGGAGTCGACCAGTGCTTTGGGGCAACCCAGGGATACGAAGCCAACCTTTGGATTGGCCGGCGCAGGAGTGGTGGACATGTCTAACCTCGGTATTTGTGACGCCTCCAGCCGAAGACGGCAAGGCGACAAACGGGCGCTTGGTGCGCCTCTGATCAAAAAGTGCGCAATTCTAGCGATGAGACGTTCACTTGACCAGCTTTATGGAGGGAAATACGACGAGTGCTGCGCTATGCTTCGCGCCGTTACGCTTTACCGATTTTTTACAGTCAACAAAACGTCTGTAACTGTAAGTAAAACAGCGCATGCTGCGTGACAAAGCATAGTGCTTCTTCTAAAGAAGTCCGGTCTGGGTAGTAGGAGTGTTGGATGGGGCAGGCAAGTAGTCAGGTAGCGAGCGCCGGGCATTCGGCGGCAAAGCCGATCGGCATGCTGGTCGCGGCGGTCGGTGTGGTTTACGGCGATATCGGCACGAGCCCGCTGTACACCCTCAAAGAAGTGTTTTCCGGTGGCTACGGTGTGCCGGTCAATCATGACGGCGTGTTGGGCATCCTGGCGCTGATCTTCTGGTCGCTGATCTGGGTCGTCTCGATCAAGTACATGTTGTTTGTCCTGCGCGCCGACAACCAGGGCGAAGGCGGGATCATGGCGTTGACCGCGCTGGCTCGGCGGGCAGCGGCGGGGCATAAGAAATTGCGGACGTTGCTGGTGGTCTGTGGACTGATCGGCGCGGCGCTGTTTTATGGCGACAGCATGATTACGCCAGCGATTTCCGTACTCTCGGCGATTGAAGGCCTCGGGCTGGCCTTCGAAGGTATCGACCATTGGGTGGTGCCGCTGTCGCTGGTCGTGCTGGTGGCGCTGTTTTTGATCCAGAGTCACGGCACTGCGCGCATCGGCATTCTGTTCGGGCCGATCATGGTCACCTGGTTCCTGGTCCTGGGCGCGTTGGGCGTCTACGGCATCCTGCAGCACCCGGAAGTGTTGCACGCGCTGAACCCGGTCTGGGGCGTGCGTTTCTTCACCCAGCATCCGGGCATGGGCGTGGCGATCCTTGGCGCCGTGGTGCTGGCGTTGACCGGCGCCGAAGCCCTGTACGCCGACATGGGCCACTTCGGTCGCAAGCCGATTGCCCGGGCATGGTTCCTCCTTGTGCTGCCAGCGCTGGTACTTAACTACTTCGGCCAGGGCGCCTTGCTGCTCGGTGATCCGGAGGCGGCGCGCAACCCGTTCTATCTGCTGGCGCCAAGCTGGGCGCTGATTCCGTTGGTCGGCCTGTCGACCCTGGCCACGGTGATCGCCTCGCAAGCGGTGATTTCCGGTGCGTTCTCCCTGACCCGGCAGGCGATTCAGCTCGGGTACATTCCGCGCATGCACATCCAGCACACCTCCAGCGCCGAACAGGGCCAGATCTACATCGGCGCGGTGAACTGGTCGCTGATGGTCGGCGTGATCCTGTTGGTGCTCGGCTTCGAATCCTCCGGCGCCCTGGCCTCGGCCTACGGTGTGGCGGTGACGGGCACCATGTTGATGACCACCATCCTGGTGTCGGCAGTGATGCTGTTGCTGTGGAAGTGGCCGCCAGTCCTCGCGGTGCCGGTGTTGATCGGCTTCCTGCTGGTGGACGGTCTGTATTTCGCCGCCAACGTGCCGAAAATCGTTCAGGGCGGGGCATTCCCGGTGATCGCCGGTATCGCGCTGTTCGTGCTGATGACCACCTGGAAACGCGGCAAGCAGTTGCTGGTGGAGCGCATGGATGAAGGCGGGCTGCCACTGCCGATTTTCATCAGCAGTATCGCCGTGCAACCGCCGCATCGTGTCCAGGGCACGGCGGTGTTCCTCACCGCGCGGCCAGACGCCGTGCCCCACGCGTTGTTGCACAACCTGTTGCATAACCAGGTGCTGCACGAGCAAGTGGTGCTGCTGACGGTGGTGTACGAAGACATCCCGCGTGTGCCGCCGACTCGGCGCTTCGAAGTCGAATCCTACGGCGAAGGGTTCTTCCGGGTGATTCTGCACTTTGGCTTTATCGACGAGCCGGACGTGCCGCAAGCGCTGAAGTTGTGTCATCTCGATGACCTGGATTTCAGCCCGATGCGCACTACCTACTTCCTCAGCCGCGAGACGGTCATCGCCTCCAAGCTTGAAGGCATGGCCCGCTGGCGCGAGGCGTTATTTGCGTTCATGTTGAAGAATGCCAATGGCAATTTGCGGTTCTTCAATCTGCCGCTGAACCGGGTGATTGAATTGGGCACGCAGGTCGAGATGTAAGCCCCGCGACATCAAAAAGCCCCCGTTGCCGTGAAGGCAGCGGGGGCTTTTTTGTGTCTGAGCGCACAGCGTGAAGATGGTGGAGATCCAATGTGGGAGCGGGCTTGCTCGCGAGGGCGGTGGGTGAGTCGACATCAATGTTGAATGTTAGTCCGCTTTCGCGAGCAAGCCCGCTCCCACAAGGGGGCTGCGGCGTCTGTCGGGATTGCGCTCAGGTCACTATTTTTTGGGTTCGGTATTCGTCGCAGCCGGTCGCTCCAGCACCTTCACCACATCATCCACCACCGCCTTGCTCATTGCCGTCAGATAATGCGCGGCCCAGATGTGGCGGTCGGTATCGCGGTTGAAGGCCGCATCTCGGGCCAGTTCCTTGGCCAGGAACAGAAAATCGGAGGCCATGGCTAACGCATCACCGAGGGGAACGTCTCGAGTGACGTGGAACAGCGGTTGGTTTGAGCAGTAGATGAAGGGGGTGAGGCCGATGGTTTTCAGCCCTGAGGGTTCGGACTGTTTTGTATTTGTCATGGTTTTCTCCTGGGGTCGAGGAGCTGCCGGTTCTCGTTACCACACGAAAAGGGTGGCAGCTGTGCGCAGGGTGGTAAACCGGGAAACCAAGGAAACCGGCACGCCCAAGGGCGTCCCACGCACAGCCGCCGTAACGCGAAATTGCAGACATAAAAATGTCTGTGTTCGAGATGAGGGCGCTGTTGCGCTAGTTTCGCCGGGTTACCACACCCGATCGCTGAATGGTCAGCGACGTCCGGAGACTATCCCGTCGAAGAAAAGTGCAACAAGGCATCAAAGTGCCCAAAAAACACGAATCGGAGTTTGCCTACAAGGTCTGCGGGCGTCATCCGATATTGCGTCACCTTGAGTAAACAAAACTAAACGCAGCGAGCGATTTTACGAGTCGCCGGTATTTTTGTGTTGTTGTGGCAGACGAATGAAACCGGAGTTGTCGCTATCCCGCCCGTTGACGTGGCTGATGATATGCAGGTTCTCGTTGAACCTGGTAAATATCGAAAGGTCTTGACGGACCAATATTTTCAATGCGACAAGTGTCCACGTTTTGTGGAATGTGGACGCTTGGAGTTTCTGGTTTCATGAAGAGTCAAGACATATTGCTTTTGTTCAAGATGGTCAGCCTTCACGCCCAGGAAGAAAATCTTTTTGGGAAGATGGAATCTGAGTCGAATTCGAACACGGTTGAGGAATTGCTGAAGCCCCGGCAGATAAATCTGACGGCAGGGGCGCGAGTGGGGCTGCCGCTAGTCATCTACCCCATTGGTGTTGAAGAAGCTGTATTCCACCGCCAGGAGTTCGACTCACCCGTGGGTGAGGAGGATGGCTGGGAAGGGTGGTCGGAGCCTGTACCTTCTCCGCCGCTGGCGAGTTGGAGTGAAGGTTACTCGTTGCGTGCGTTGTCTGCGTCTCTTGGGCTAAGCAAAAGCGAGATTTCAAACTCCATAGCCAGATGTCGTGAGTCTGGATTACTGACCAATGACTACGACACTGGACTTGCGAAAGTTAATCGACGAGAGCTGCTGAAAATTACTGAGCACGCTTTGAAATATTTTTTCCCCGTGAAGCCTGGCGCAATGGCTCGCGGTATTCCAACAGGCTTCGCAGCGCCAGCTCTGTCCAAAAGTATCAAGAGCGCTGGTGGGCTGATTCCGGTTTGGCCTGATGCTCTCGGAACTGAGCGTGGCCAAGCGATAGAGCCGCTTTACAGGACGGTGCCGGAAGCGGTGAAGAAGGATAGAACTCTTTACCACTACCTCGCGCTGGTTGACGCGATTCGTCTTGGCGGCCCGCGAGAGTGTGGAGTCGCGATCAAGATTCTCAAGGCGGGGATGGGCCTGAAATAACATGTCATCAAACGCTGATCACAACTATGAGCTCATAGAGTATGTTGCAGACGGCTTGGGGGAGGAGTTTCTTGCTGAGGTTGCCTTCGTCGGCGGCTGCACCACGGCCATGCTGGTTACTGACACTACTGTGCTGGACGACATTCGTTTTACCGATGATGTCGACTTGGTGATCGAACTGGCAGGCATTAGCGCTTGGCAACACCTCACGGAGCGGCTGGCGGCCAAGAACTTCAAGATCACCGGTGAGGATGACGTCAACTGCCGTTTCCGCTTCAACGATGTCGTCGTTGATGTGATGCCTTCTGACCCCGCTGTTCTCGGATATGCCAACCGTTGGTTCGTGGAAGGGCTGTCGAGGGCTGATAAATTTACGTTGCCCAGCGGTACGGCCATTCAGATATTTAAACCGACCTACTTTCTTGCGACGAAGCTAGAGGCCTTTAGCGGTCGCGGTGAGGGCGACGCGTACCACAAAGATGTCGAAGACATCATCATCTTGATTGATGGTCGAACAGAGCTTTTGGAAGAAGTTCGCCAAGCTGAGTCCGAGCTCAGGGACTTCATCACGACTGGAATTCGAGAGCTCGTGGCGCTCAATGGTATCGACTACGTGATTGAAAGCTCGGGCTCGGTGCAGGCGAATCCGGGTAGAGGGCGAATCATTCATATGCGCATGAAGGATCTGGGTAACGCATGAGATACAACACCAGATCAGTAACAGGACGGACCAGGAAAACCAATCATGACTACGCTGGAGCTCTCTGCGACGGCGACAGAGGACTGTTCGTCATCACGGACGGTACGTCGAAGCCCGGCAGCGGTCAACTGGCCGAGTGCTTCGTAAAAGGTGTTTTAGAGGCCTACCCGAAACACATGGAGCAGGGGGCCGATATCACTGAGCACGGAGCAGTTGAGCAGGTACTTGGTTCAATGCTGGCCGAGCTTCACCCCGCTTTGTTTGCGGGCCAGACAGGGACCACGTGTTACCTGGTCGGTTTCGCAGCTCATGGGAAGCTCACGCTTGCGTATGAAGGTGACTGTTCGTGCGGTGTGGTGACACCAGCAGGCATGATCAAGTGGATTACACCGCCCCACTGCAAGGCCAATTGGAGGCGCGACCGTTCGCATCGTGAGCTGGCGCAAGATCCGGCTCGAAACTGGATAACCCGATGCCTGAAGGCTGATCGTGCCCCGAACCCTGACTTTGTTTTCCATCCATTGGCCGTCGGTGAGCAACTAGTGTTTGTAACCGATGGCTTCTGGGCGGAGTTAACGGAGTCGCAGCAAAGCAGCTTGTTGGCAGCACCTGATAGCGACTTTGTTGCTCTTGAAGATGACGTAACGTGGATAGATGTTCAGTTTTAATCTTGGAAGACAAGCTATCGACATGAAGTTCGGCTAGTAGATGTAGCGCTTCATGTTTGCACACGTAAAAAAATCCGTAACCATAAGGCCGCGGGGGCTTTTTTGTGTTTCCGGCCTGGTCTTTCAGAAGCGATACTGCTTTGCTTCGACACACATTCGGTGAAGTAACTCCTTAGCACTGGCGGGCGACAGGACATGGGCGTGCAGCATTCGCGAAAGGTGGGCGTACTCAAGACGCAACCCGGTCGCAAAAATGCCCGGATCGTCCGAGCCGATTACCACACTGACAGGACCGCCTACAGGATGCTTGCCAAGGCCCAGCCAGTTCCGGGCGTGATGATCGTTGTAGCACTGGTGGATACTGATCCGCAGGTTGCTGCTCGGCAGTGTCTCAATGGCAATCGAGCGTTCACGCAGCAATCGCAGCACCGCGTTCTGAATGGTACGGATGACCTTGGGTCGCAACACATCGTTCTCCTGCGAAACGACTACGTCCTCCCGTGCTGCCCTCAGCTCCTCGGTGCTCGCATTTATGCCATGTCGGCGCAAGAAGTGATTGAGTGCATTGGAGTTGCGTTGGCGGGCGCTGGCAAAGCAGCGCGCTTCGAATCTTCGATTGGGGTCCACATCCTCCAGACTCACGTTGTGAGCCAGAGGATCAAGTGAACGAAGTTTCCAAGCCTCGGCGAGGAGGTTGGGTGTGATGCGCGGCTCGTTCCAGATCTTCATTGACAGGCGCTGGATCTCCGCTTCGATCAATGGCAGGCGATCAATGTGTGTGCGGGTCGAAAGCAGCATTTCTCTGGCGAACACCAGATCGTCTAGCCGATCCTCTGTCGGCATGACCACGTAACCGCTGACGGCTTCCCACCATGCTTTCGGGTCCAGACCCGACGCCGTGCCGTGGCCGATCCTGCATCCCGCATCGAAGTCGAGGAAAACCACCGCTTCGTGGATCGCCCGGATCCCAGAGATGATGTGCCCGAAGTCTTCTCCAGCGTGATAGGTGAAACGGCGGATGCCGGCATGTCGCATGCGGCGAAACACTGGGGCGAACACCTCGGGTCCAGCGTGGCGTTCATTGCTGGCGGCATCGATGCCGCGAATCAGCGTTTCGAGTCCGGGGGTGCGATGGATCAACGCCACAAGCGCCCGCGCACGCTGATCGGATTCGCGGCGCACTTTCGCGTCCCGGCAACTCGCACGCAATTTCTCACCACCAAAGAAGTCTTCACGCTCTTTTTTGTGAGTCTGTTTAACGAAGTGCGGTACCAGTCCAAGCCGCAGGCGTCGGGATGAGCGCGGGATATGGCTTTGGTTGGTCTGTTCTCGCCTATTGTCGAGTAATTGATCGTCCCCGACTTCTAGCCTTCGGACTCGACTCAACAAGTCCGAGAGTGAGCGATACTCGCGTGCTTCGCGCATCACCCCGGCGGGTCGGGCAACACCTTCGCCCAGAAACTCCAGATAACCGCGCAAAATCAGTCCGAGCAATTTTGCGGTGTCATCGGGGGGCATTTTCGGAGTGAATCGGCCTTCCAGAAAATCTACTCCTTTTTGCTGGCCTCGCTCGATTTGGCGGAACCGCTCGGCGTAATCTTTCTCTGTCGCTTCACGCAATTCGTTGAGCGTGATGTGCTGGAACTGGTCAAACCCTTTCTGGTTCGATTGTTGAATAAGCAGGCGACAGAACTGCGCCCGCAGCAGTGCGTAGTGCCAGAAGCGCAAACCTGCGGTGTGATCCAGACGGTTTTCGTCAAAGCCTTTGAACAGCGTCACTAGTTGCCAGGCTTCCTTGACCACCTTGGGTGTCTGCGCAGAAAGGCGACGCAGGCAGTTTTCCTGTGCACGGCGATAGGCTGCGACCGGAGGCTCGCAGAACGTCGGCTCAACGTTGGGCGTCGCGTGATTCAATAGGTCTGCCTTGAGCGCGGCGGCGTCTTTAACCCGCTGCATCAGTCGTTGCGGTGTAAGGTCCGGATCTTCTTGCTGCAGCAAGCGCTTCACACCGTTGCCAATCGGTACCTTGATGCCGATGTCTTCTTTGATGGTCTTTGCCGTCAGTCCGCCGACAACCTTTTCCGGTCGCTCTAGCGCATCACACCAGACCTTCTCTGCCTCGGTGGTGCCGTTGAGGTGCAGATGGGTTTCGTCCAGCCCTTCGGTACGGCAAAGATGATCGAGGAACGGATCATCATCCACCGGTAAGGTGGAATCGCACAGCCAAGCATTTAACCGGGCGCCAGCGCGTTGCAGCTCGGCAACTGACGGCGTGGCGTCGGACAAGTGCAGACGCTGCGCCATCCAAGCCGACGTAATCAGCAGTGGCGGGACCGCCAGCACCAGATCCTGCCAAGGCTCCAGCAACCTTGTCCGCACCCGGATCGAACCATCGTTGCCCTCGCAGAGGAACATTTCGCCCAGACAGGACAACAGTTCCCGCAGGTTGCCATTCAGATCATCGTCCGTCTCAACCTGCGGTTTCTGCGGCCAGCCCAGGCGCAGGCTGCCGGGATACTGATCGGGTAGTGCCGTTCGACCATTGATTCGCCTCACGATCCGCGCAATGCGGTTTTCGGCCCCCTCATCGGTCAACGAAGGATGGAGCCGGCGCATATGCACGAAACGTCCTGTACAATGGGCTTCGTTCAAATTTGCCTTTTGCTCCTGCGTGAAATGCTTTGTCACGTCGACCTTGTCGGGCGCCGATTTCGACAAGCGCTCGAATGCGCGCAATAGGTCCAAGTTGGACAGCACGCATTTGGCGTAGTCCACCAGTTCGCGGGCTTCGAACAGCTCGTTCGCAAGGGGCGAGGGCTGCTCGGGTTTATTTCGTGACATTGCGTGGTACGACGTTCAGGACATCATAGAAACCGTCCAAAAGTACGGAGCGTTGGTTAACGGATTGAACGATGGGGCCGATTTTGATTCGGATTTTTGGCGCAGTCAGCCAGCGTTCGAAGTGCGGATAAACCTTGAGGTTCTCCTCTTCCTGATGGTCTCTCCAGTCTTTCAAGGTTTCGAGCGCGGTAACATTAAGTAGGTTAGGAGTTAACTCTTCATCATCGTTGTAGTCGCGCGGGTCCATGAAAATCCAGACCAGCGGGCAGGAAAGGAGAATGATCGCCAATGGGTGAAGTGAGGCGCCCATTCTGGTTCCCTGAATGCGCCCGAGTGCCTCGCGCAATGGCCGATCAGAGACTTTTGGGCTTTCCTTGCGCCCCGGTAGACCTGAAGTGAGCACGAGAATACCGTGCAAGATGTTTGTGATCTGCCTGTGCAGGATTTGCCCGCTTTTCCAGGACGAGGTGACCTTTTCATCCAAATCCATCAGGTCATCATGTATACGCGAAGCAATGCTTCCGAGCATTGATGGCGATACAGCAGCGTTTAGACGGCCGTCACGGGCGAAGGCGTGCCAATCCTTGAGGTCCCGCATGAAACTGTCGAAATATCCGTCGTCCTGTACGTGACTCGTGTCTTCATCTTCCCTAGATTCGTCCTCGTTTTGCTCGTCGTCTGCTTCGTTTGAAAAATTGAGGTCGTCTTGTGTTTTTCCCGCTTGAATGGAGGGATAGTGGCAGATACGGCATGGGAGGTTAGGTCGCCGATTTCGTTGGACATTAACAAATCTCCAATAACGGCGAAAAGTGAAAGGGCTGAAAGTGACCGGAACACCTCTCCGCGGGCGCTGAAGCGTTTGTAGACGATCAACTTCAGAACCTCGCTAAACTTTTCACTTCGCTCTTGTATCAGATCGTCGATCGAGAACCAGCTCACACTCTGTCGGACTTGTAAGTCACTGTTTTCTGAGACATAAACCTCATGAACCCAATGTGAGGTTGTGTCATCAATGTCTGGCCAGTTGAGATCAACCAGATCGGCGACAGTCAGGCGATCGCCACTCTTGACAGGGTCGCTTAGACCGTATAGTCGAAGCAAATTGTCTTTCGGTGAAAGCTTATGAGTTAGACCCACTGATCCGAAAGAACTAGCGGGTACTTTTCCTATCTCTTGGCGGCGAGACCGATCGATGGTGCCGATGCGCGCTGCTATTTCGGGTAGTGAGGGGGCGGAATTGGTCCAGAGAAAGCGGAAAATGGACGTTCGAGTTTCTTTGTCGATGTTTTCCGGTCGCCTCATCATCGTAACGGGTAGCGCGAGAGCAAATAGTGCTCGCAATGCTCCGCCACCACGCGTTTCGAGACCTTGAGCAAGTGCCAGTGCCAAGCAATGAAGAACCACAGCCCTGACTGGGTCTGCCGGAACGCTGAATTGAAGCAAGTCGGGCGCGTCATCCTGGTTGCCCAGCCATTCGAACGCGGATCTCAGGGAGTAGTCGAAATTGCCTCGCTCGATAAGGTCTGTCGGAACCTGGCTGGTTCTCAGTCGAGTTTCGAATACCTTCAAAATCATCTGGCGACTGGCTTTTTTGTCGTCCTGATTAAGTGCCTGCAGGTAGCCAATGACCAAGCGCAGGTGTTCCATGGAGACGAAGTCGAAGAACGTCTGCGACTGCCCATCTTTTTCAAGGAGCAACTTTCGGATCTGCTCGTTGGCCCAAAAAGATAGTTCTAGTTCGTTCTTCGGATCCCCATCCTTATTCACGAAGACTTTTGATCCTTGCATGATGCCACCTAATGGCAACATTGGAATTCGGTTCTGTGGGGGGACAATTTTCAGAAGGTACTGTTCTTCCAACTCGAGCACCGCATGCCCAAGGTTACGTTTGTCATCTCCGATGACATCGGGATCGTATTTCAGGACTTGTTCGCCGAATGTGCTGTAGATGTTGCGTCGCAGCAGGCGACCATAGAGATCCAGGTCACCGGATAGCAACAGAACAAGGCGGGGAGAAGTTAGGTATTTGCGGATGGTCTCGAGGATCGTGTGCCCGTGGTTAAAGTTGGTATCGACATCGTCAAAGGCAATCACGAAAGCTTTTTTATCGAGCATAGCTAGTGCTGTTTCAAGATAAACGCCAAATTTCAGCTCAAACAATCGACCTTTCTTTGCTTTATGCAGACCGCGGCTCATGACCCAGTTGGCGTCTTCCCATTCATTACCGTAGGCCGAGTCCGGTCCGATTCCATCGCACCTTCTCCATTTTGCCGCTATCGTCCGTTACATGCGCAATGGCCGCCTCAATCATCGACAGAATGACGATGATGATGTTTTCTTTGGTTTCTATAAGGGTCGGGTCAATCATCGGCAGGACGTGAAGGTTGCCCGCTACCTTGGCGATGTCTGGTTCTTCCGAATTGTTCAGGTTTTGCGAAGCGTTCAGTCGGCGTAGGGCGTTAAGAAGAAAGGTGGTTTTGCCGCTGCCGCGCCCACCTTGAATGAGCATCGCATTGTGGATACGTGTATAGCTCAATGAGGTTTCTTTGACCTTGGTGTAACTGTCTTCGCTATCGTCAGAAATACCGTTTACCTGTTCGACGATGAGAGCGTCGAGACGCTTGAGAGCATCCCGCTGCAATATATCGTTACGTTCGTCGAACTTTCCCGTCCCGCTATTTGAGAGGTTGATGACTAGTGACGGCTGGCTCATCGTCGGTTTCCCTTCCTGAAAAATACAGGGAGTTTACTTGGAGAAAGCGGTGATGGCGAGATAATGGCGCTGTAACTGGATTCCATTCTGAGCCCGTTGAATTTCCATCCAGATGACTAACCGCTCATCCATAAAAAAAGCCCCCGGAACCTTCAGGTCGCGGGGGCTTTTTTGTGACATACGGCTCAAATCACTCTTCAGCAACCTTGGGTTGACGCTTCTCGATCACATCCACCAACCGCTGGGCCAGTTTCGGGTAGTTCTCGTCGAAGTGGTGGCCGCCAGGCAACTTGATCGCTTCGCCCACCGCAGTCTTGTCGGTGCAGCCGCTTTCGTCGGTCTCTTCTTCACCGTAGATGCACACCACTTTCTCCGGTGGCAGCTTGGCCATTTCCGGGCCGGTGGCGGCTTCTTTGCCGGCGTTCCCGAGCCAGCCTTCGACTTCGATTTCGAAGCTGCCGGTGCGGGCGAAGGCCAGCAGGATGATTGCGTCGACGCGCTGCTGTTCCGAGGCTTCAAGGCGGTTGTAGATCGCCGGCAAGACGTCGGCGCCGAACGAGTAGCCGGTCAGGATGAAGCGCTTGGTGCCCCATTTCTGCCGGTAGTGCTGCATCAGTTCGGCGAGGTCCAGGGCGCTTTGTTCCGGGCTCTTGTGCTGCCAGTAGTAGCGCAGGGTGTCGATGCCGACCACCGGGTAGCCGATCTTGGCCATTTCGCCCGCCACGTCGCGGTCGAGGTCGCGCCAGCCGCCATCGCCGGAGAGGAACAGGGTAACGGTGTCCTTGGCCTGGCCGGCCGGGACTTCAACCACTGGAATCTGCAGGCCGCCAGCGGCTTTGTCGCCTCCGACGAGGAGCTTGCGCAGTTCGTTGTTCAGCACTTGCGGCAGGTTGATGTCGTAGTCGCTGATGCTGGTTTCGGCGTTGGGTTGGTCGCGCACGAAGCCGGCGCTGGTGTCGTCCGGGTTGTCGTTCCACGCCACCAGCCAATGACCGTGAGCGGCGCTTTTCGGCAAAAGGTGGGTGCAGCCGGGTTTTTCCAGGGCCAGGTCCACCGAAACGGCCTGGGACTTGTCGTCCTTCTGTTCGGACAACCAGCGCCACGCCAGCACGGCGCCAGGGCCGATGCCGCTGACCAGGGTCGCCGGGCCTTTGAGTTCTCTCAGGCCTGCTTGCAGGGCGCGGCTTTGCAGCAGGCATTCCTTGGGCAGGATCACCTGAACGATCTGCGCCGAGCCGGTGCGGCTCAGGGTCATCAATTGTTTGTCGCTGAGCTTCTGGTCTTCATTGACCGCCACCAGCACCTGGGCGCGTGGCGTGTTGCCGGGAATGACGCGGGTCATCGCGGCGCCGTCGGCGGGTGTCAGCCGTTCGAGGGTCGGTTCTGGCGCCGGGCGTTTGAGGTACCAGTAACCGCCGCCAAGAATCAGGGCCAGCACTACCAGTGTGGCCAGTACGTACCGCAAGGAGCGTCGAATCATCAGCGTTTCACCAATCCAGTCAAGCCGCCCGCAATCAGGGCAGCAGTGTCGGCCAGGGCAACCAGCGGATCAAGTCCGGCGGGCACGGCCATATAACGGGGTTCCCAGTCAGGCTGGAACTTGTCTTTGAAGCGGCGCAAACCTTGGAAGTTGTAAAGCTGCTCACCACGGCGGAATACCATCGAGCCCAGGCGCTGGGTCAGTGGTGCGCCGCGACGGGGTTGCAACCCCGACAACGGCACCATGCCCAGGCTGAAGCGCGCGTATCCATGATTTTTATAATGTTGAATCAGGCCGACCATCATGAATTCCATGGTCAGCTTGGGGGCGTCCGGGTGCGCGCGCATCAGGTCGAGGCTGGCCAGGTCGTGGCCGTAAGTCTCGAGCAAATTGGCGAACGCCACCGGACGCCCTTCGAAACGAATCACCGCGACGCGGAAATGCTTGAGGTAGTCATCGCTGAAACGGCCGAGGGAGAAGCCTTTCTCGCGCACGTTCTTGCCGGTCAGCCAGGCATCGGAAATCACCTTGAGCTCATCCATCGGCGCATGTCCCGGCTCATGGATCTCCAGCGACAGGCCATCGCGGGTGCCACGGTTCCAGGTGTAGCGCAGGTCCTTCATCTCTTTGCCCTTGGCTTCAAGATCAAAACGCTGCAGATCGACCCGGGCTTCTTCGCCGAGCTTGATTGCGGTCAGGCCGATGTCCATGTAGTACGGCAGGTTTTCCGCGCGGACTTGATAGAACACGGGGCGGGCGTGGTGGATGTCGCAGAGGTCGCGGAACTGCCAGATCATCTCGGCGCGTTGCTGGGTCGGGCCGATCGGGTCGTACAAGGCCACGAGGCTGCGCCCACGGCGGGCGTACATCAGGAACGCCTCGTCGTTGGGGTGAAACAGCAGCGCCTTGTCACCGGTCAGGGCCAGGCCGCCATCCGGTTGTGCGGAAGCCATCAGGATTTTTACCGCGCGGTCCAGCTCATCCGGCGTCGGCAGGTGAATCACCGGGCGCGCAGTGCGCAGCAGCCAGGTCAGGGACACCACCACCAGCAGCACGGCGGCGCCCAGCAACGAGCGCAAGCCACGCGGGGCGTCGGCGTCGAGGGTGAACTGCCACCAGAGTTGATGGCTGTACGGGACGTCCTGATAAGCGAACAGCAGCAGCCAGATCGACGCGCCGAGCACGCACAGGCTCGACACCAGATACAGCGGCGAAAACGGCAATTCGGTCAAACGGCTCGGGCGATAGAACGAGCGGCGGAAAACCCCCAGCAGGCTCGCGGTCAACGTCATCAGGCAGGCTTCTTCCCAGTCGAAACCTTTGAGCAGCGACAGCACCGCGCCGACCAGCAACAGAATGGTGGTCAGCATCCAGGCGGCCGACAGTCGGCGGCGCAGGCCTTGAGCCAGCAGCAGGCAAAGTACACCGACCAGGCTGGCGCCGAAGTGCGAGGCGTCGACCAGTCGATGGGGAATCAGAAAGCCGATGTGTTCCAGGCGTGTATCGATTTCCGGGGTCACGCCGGAAAACAGCAGCACCACGCCGGACAGGAACACCAGCACCGCCAGAATCGGCGCGGCCAGACCGGACGCGGCGCGCAAAGACTGGCGCGTCTGGAACAGGCGCTGGCCTTCGTTGATCAGCAGCAGCACGCACGCGACCAGTAGCGGCAGCACCACGTAGATCAGGCGATAGAGCAACAACGCGGCAGCCAGCGGTGCAGCGCCGAGTTTATCGGCAAAGGCGGCCAGCAGAATCGCTTCGAACACCCCGACACCGCCGGGGACATGACTGAGCACGCCTGCGGCCAGCGCCAGCAGGTACACCAGCAGGAAGGCGCCGAACGGCGGGGCTTCCGGCAGCAACAGATAAAGCACGGTTGCAGCGGCGGCGACGTCCAGGGCAGTAATGATCAGTTGCAGGACCGTCAGGCGGCGGCCCGGGAGGCGCAAGGTGCGGCGGCCAACCTTGACCAGCAGGTTATCCGGGTAAGGCTGCTCCGGCAGGCGACGACGGTAGATGCCGACAGCCAATACGGTAAACAGCAGCAGCACGGCGGCAGCGATCACGCCCAGCAACATCTCGGAGAGCCCGAGGGCGGCGGAAGCGGCTGGCAGGTTGCTCAGCGTGGCCAGGGCGGCCAGCGGGGGCAGGGCGCAGCCGAGCGAGAGGCTGGCGAACAGCGTCATGTGAGCGACGTCTGAAGCCCCCAGGCCATGACGTGCATATAAACGATAGCGAACCGAGCCCCCCGAGAGCATCGACAGGCCGATGGCATTGCCGATGGCGAAAGCGGTGAACCCCCCGAGTGCAAGAATACGCGGCGCAAGCGTTACGCCGGCATAGCGGCTGGCCGACCATTCATAGCCGAGCAATATGATGAAGCCGACGACCGTCGCCGCCAGTGCGCCCAGCAATGCCGGTTTCGGCACTTCAAGAATCGAGTCGTGCAGAGCGTACAGATCGAGTTCGCTCAGCAAGTGGCGACAGGCAATCAGCGCGATCGCGAACAACAGCAGGGTGACCGCCAGACCGATGGGTTGGCGATACTTGCTGACCTGATCAAGCAAGCGCAAACGCTCGGGCTTGATGGGTTGTGTCGCTGTGACGGTGTCTTGTGGGTCAGACGAGTTGGCGCGCATCAATCACCTCTTGGATTGTGCGCGACAGGATGGGGGTATCCAGCCAAGTTACCAATCCCTGTAGAAAAAAATAATCACAAATATTAACGCCACTCGCCGGGTATCGGCGATGGCAGGTCATCTGTCGTGGAGGGTTCCGTCTGGGACTCAGCATAGTCTGATCTCAGGGTGTCAGCGATCCCCACAGAGTGACAGGTCATTGTTGCGAAAGGACTTTTTCAACAGATACAAAAAAGGCCACTCTTTCGAGTAGCCTTTTTTGATGTTTGGTTGCGGGAGCCGGATTTGAACCGACGACCTTCGGGTTATGAGCCCGACGAGCTACCAGACTGCTCCATCCCGCGTCTGTGTGGCGGCATTCTATAGAGATACGCTGATGTGTCAACCGTTAATCCGGAACCGGGTCAAATAAACGTGAATAAGCGGCGAACGGTCGCAGGGGAGACCTAAGTTTCGGAATCAGAACGATTTCTCCCTGCTGCCAAAAAACAGATCTCTCACGGAATGTTGGGAGACACCGATGGCGCGTTACCTGTAGGAGCCGGCTTGCTGGCGATGGACTCGAGTGCGCCGCGTTGATTCAGGCAGCACGCGTTATCGTTAACGACCATCGCCAGCAAGCCGGCTCCTACAGGAAAGCGTGCATGAATTGAAATCGAATCGCATGGCAAAACACGCGCGCACAAAAAAGGCCACTCTTTCGAGTAGCCTTTTTTGATGTTTGGTTGCGGGAGCCGGATTTGAACCGACGACCTTCGGGTTATGAGCCCGACGAGCTACCAGACTGCTCCATCCCGCGTCTGTGTGTCGGCATTCTACAGAGGATCGCCCGGCTGTCAACCTTCAATCCAGATAAAACCTGTTCTGGTTCAATCGCTTAGCTTGAAAGTGCGACGGTGTAATCGGCTGCGAGTCAGGCGTGGCAAGGCTTGCAGCTCTATCGAAGGTGGTCTTTCGATTGAGAAAATAAATTCATCCGCGACTTTTCCTACGAGCGGGAAAGAACATTCAGACTACTGGTGCTATATACAGGTGTCAGTGAGATACTGCTGATCCGGCCTGCCATGTCTCCTTTTCTTTGCCATGAACACCGCTTTCATATGACCCAGCGAAAAATCATCCACGTCGATTGTGACTGCTTCTACGCTGCCATCGAGATGCGTGACGACCCGCGCCTGGCCGGAAAGCCGCTGGCGGTGGGCGGGTCGGCGGATCGACGCGGAGTGATTGCCACCTGCAACTACGAAGCGCGGGCCTATGGCGTGCGTTCGGCGATGTCTTCCGGGCATGCCTTGAAGTTGTGCCCGGACCTGACCATCGTCAAACCGCGCATGGACGCCTATCGAGAAGCGTCGAAGGAAATTCACACGATCTTCCGTGATTACACCGACCTGATCGAGCCGCTTTCCCTTGATGAGGCCTACCTCGATGTGTCGGACAGCGCGCACTTCGGCGGCAGCGCCACACGGATTGCCCAGGACATCCGCCGGCGGGTGTCGAATCAGTTGCATATCACGGTCTCGGCCGGCGTGGCGCCGAACAAGTTCCTGGCCAAGATTGCCAGCGACTGGAAAAAGCCCAATGGTTTGTTCGTCATTACACCGGATCAGGTCGAGGATTTTGTCAGTGGCTTGCCCGTGAGCAAGCTGCACGGCGTGGGCAAAGTGACCGCCGACAAACTGGGCAGGCTCGGAATTGTCGATTGCTCGCATTTGCGCGAATGGGACAAGTTGGCGCTGGTGCGTGAATTCGGCAGCTTTGGCGAGCGACTGTGGAGCCTGGCTCGTGGGATCGATGAGCGGCTGGTGCACAACGACAGTCGGCGGCAATCGATCAGCGTCGAAAACACGTATGACGTGGATCTGCCGGATCTGGTGAGCTGCCTGGATAAATTGCCGGAGTTGCTGGAAACCCTGGCGGGACGCATGGCGCGGATTGATGACAGCTATCGGCCGGGCAAGCCGTTCGTCAAAGTCAAATTCCATGACTTCACCCAGACTACGCTGGAGCAGGCCGGGGCAGGGCGGGATCTTCAGAGTTACCAGCTGCTGCTGACCCAGGCGTTCAATCGCGGCGGGAAACCGGTGCGGTTGTTGGGGATCGGGGTGAGGCTGGAGGATTTGCGGGGCGGGTTCGAGCAGATGGAGTTGTTTGAGCGCTAGCGGCAGGGTTTGGATGGTGTGGTGAGTGTCAGGCCGCCTTCGCGAGCAAGCCCGCTCCCACATTAGATCGCGTTCACCTTAACAACTCGGTCAACTGTGGGAGCGGGCTTGCTCGCGAAGGCGGCGTTGCGACGAAGCTTTTAATTCGGTCCTGGATCCGCCACCAGCCGCCCGGCATCCTTGGTCAATGACTTGAGGAATTCAGTCTGCAGCTCCGGATCGTTGCGCGTCAGCTCAATCAGGCTCTGTTCCAGCTCACTGGCTTCTTCTTCCAGACCCAGCTCCGACAGACGTTTGACCCGGTGCACCCACTGGCTCACTTCGTCGTCTTCAAGATCGTCGTAGATCAGCCCGTGGGCTTCGAGCAGTTTGCCGCGCAACGAGCTGCTGACCGCCAGGGACGAGTCGCTGTGCACATCGTCCTGACCGTCTTCGACCTTGATCAGCAGCCGGCTGAGGTGATTGATGTCATGTTCGGCGAATGGGCTGTCCAGCAGGTTCAGGCGCAACACACCGTTTTTGTCAGTGGTCAGCTCGAACGTTTCCTTGCCGGCCTTGACCTCAACCGGGCGCTCGCTCCACGGCAGGCTCGAGTATTCCGTACGCTTGTCGAGCTGGACTTCGTCGATGCCCGCGAGGTTCTGCTGCGCACGGCCGTGAGACGGCGCGTTCATGAACGGGTTGAGCCCGGCGAAACCGTAACTGAACCAGTCCTTGGTCACGCTATCCGGCAAGTTGCCGAGGGCGAACACGTTGACCACGTTCGCGCCGACACCGGCCACCACGGCCACCGCGCCCAACGGGATCTCGTAGATCTCCCGCCAGGGTTGATAAGGCGTGTAGCGATCGTAATGCCGCGTGACCTCGAACTCGGTGACTTCGAAGGTTTTCTGCTCGTGGATTTTCACCCGGCGTTGCGGCAGCTCAAGCACCTTGGGCTCACCGACATCGATCTGCAGGCTGTGGTCGAGCAATTTGCGCTCGACACGTTCCTCGTGCTCGCTGCGTTGCGACATGTGATTGGCACAGCCGCTGACCAGCAGGGTGCCGCACAGGGCAGCACCACCGAGGCCTAAGGTGTTTCGCTTGAACATGACTTCTCTATCTGGTGTCAGCGGCGGATACGGGCCTGGAGGAAGGACAGCACGTCAGCGACCGGCAGCGCTTGCGCCTCGGGCTCGGTGCGGCTCTTGTATTCCAGATTGCCTTCGGCGAGGCCGCGGTCACTGACCACGATCCGGTGAGGAATGCCGATCAGCTCCATGTCCGCGAACTTGATGCCCGGGCTGGTTTTCTTGTCGCGATCGTCCAGCAGCACTTCGAAGCCGGCCGCAGTCAGTTCTGCATACAGCTTGTCGGTGGCTTCGCGAACCTGCTCGGTTTCATAGCGCAGTGGCACCAGGGCAACCTGGAACGGCGCCAGCGTGTCGCTCCAGATGATCCCGTTCTCGTCGTTGTTCTGCTCGATGGCGGCGGCCACTACGCGGGAAACGCCAATGCCGTAGCAACCCATTTCCAGGGTGACCGGCTTGCCGTTTTCGCCCAGCACTTCGCACTTCATCGCTTTGCTGTACTTGTTACCCAGCTGGAAGATGTGCCCGACTTCGATGCCGCGCTTGATTTCCAGGGTGCCTTTGCCGTCAGGGCTAGGGTCGCCAGACACAACGTTACGCAGGTCGGCAACGGTCGGAACCGGCAGGTCACGCTCCCAGTTCACGCCGAAGTAGTGCTTGTCGTCGATGTTCGCACCGATACCGAAGTCGCTCATCAGCTCGACGGAACGGTCGATGATGATCGGCAGCGGCAGGTTCAACGGGCCGAGAGAGCCGGCGCCGGCGCCAATCGCGTCACGCAATTCGCTTTCGGAAGCCATGACCAGCGGGCTGGCAACGCCTGGCTGGTTGGCGGCCTTGATTTCGTTCAGCTCGTGGTCGCCACGGATGATCAGGGCAATCAGCTTGCCTTTCTCTTCAGCGTGCACCACCAGGGTCTTGATGGTCTTTTCAATTGGCAGATTGAATTTTTCCACCAGCGCGGCGATGGTTTTGGTCTCTGGCGTGTCGACCAGGCGCAGCTCTTCAGCCGGTGCCGGACGGGAGGTTTCCCGTGGCACGGCTTCGGCCTTCTCGATGTTCGCGGCGTAGTCGGAACCGTTGCTGAAGACGATGTCGTCTTCGCCGGATTCGGCCAGTACATGGAACTCGTGGGAGCCAGCGCCGCCGATGGAGCCGTTGTCGGCCTCAACAGGACGGAATTTCAGGCCCAGACGGGTGAACACGTTGCAGTACGCCTGGTGCATGCGGTCGTAGGTGACCTGTAGCGAAGGCTGGTCAGCGTGGAACGAATAGGCGTCCTTCATGATGAACTCGCGGCCGCGCATCAAACCGAAGCGTGGGCGGATTTCGTCACGGAATTTGGTCTGGATCTGATACAGGTTGATCGGCAGCTGTTTGTAGCTGCTCAGCTCGTTGCGCATCAGGTCGGTGATCACTTCTTCGTGGGTCGGGCCGGCGCAGAAGTCGCGACCGTGGCGATCCTTGAAGCGCAGCAGTTCAGGTCCGTATTCTTCCCAACGACCGGATTCCTGCCACAGCTCAGCCGGTTGAGTACTCGGCATCAACACTTCGAGAGAGCCCGCGGCGTTCATTTCTTCACGAACGACGGCTTCGACCTTGCGCATCACTCGCAAGCCCATCGGCAGCCAGGTGTACAGGCCCGAGGCGAGTTTGCGGATCATGCCGGCGCGCAGCATCAGCTGGTGGCTGATCACGACCGCGTCGGAAGGCGTTTCTTTCTGTGTGGCGAGCAAAAATTGACTGGTGCGCATGGTTGGCCGTTGTCGGTTGCTGATGACGAGAAATGACGGAGCATTGTACGGGCGAGATCTGCTGACGTACAGGCGCGCGGTCGGTGGTGTGGCTCGAGGGCGGGATTCTCCACGCCCTCGGCGAAGCGTCCTACGATTCTTCCGCGACCTGGGTCGGCACTGGTTCCGGCGTCGGTGTCGGGCCTTCGCGGCGGTTCTCCTGGAACCAGTGCAAAGCGATCAACAGCAGTGTCGGAACGCCTAGCAACGCGGTGATCAGGAAGAAATTGTGATAGCCGAACTTTTCCACCATGACCCCGGAATAGCCGCCGATCAGACGTGGCAGCAGGAGCATGATCGAGCTGAGCAGGGCATATTGGGTGGCCGAGAACTTGAGGTTGGTCAGGCTCGACAGATAGGCGACGAACGCCGAGGTCGCCAGGCCCGAGCTGAAGTTGTCCAGGGAGATGGTCAGGATCAGCATGTTCAGGTTGGCGCCCATGTCGGCGAGCATCAGGAACAGCAGGTTGGTGCCGGCGGACGTTACTCCGCCGATGAACAGAATCGGCAGGATGCCAAAGCGCACGATCAGCAGGCCGCCCATGCCGGCGCCGACCAGGGTCATGATCAGGCCGAAGATTTTGCTGACGCTGGCAATCTGATCCTTGGTGAAGCCCTGGTCGATATAGAAAACGTTGGCCATCACGCCCATCACCGTATCCGACATCCGATACGTGGCGATCAGTCCGAGCAGCAATAGCGCCTGCCAGCGGTAACGCAGAATGAAGTCGTTGATCGGGGTCAGCACCGGCGCGAGGCCACGGCGGCCCATGGCCGAAAGGCACAGCGCGGTGAGCGTGGTGTAGAGAATCGCCCGCAGGAAGGCGCGGTCTTCGAGCAGCAGGTCGAGCAGGCTCACGCCTCCGAACAGCACACTGGCGAAATCGGTGTTGTAGAGCTGAGTGAACATGGCCGGCACGGAAACCAGCAGCACGATCAGCACGAACACTGAGGCCAGTTGATGCACAAAACTGTAGCGCCCGGCCTGCAGTTGCGTGCGCAACGGAACCGGCGGTTCTCGCATGAAAAACGAGGTGAGTAACGCCGGAACCATCAGGGCGCCGAACAGCAGGTAAGTGCCGGCCCATGCCGAATGCTTGTAGTTGAAACCGGTGGAGCCGAAGCCTTCGGCAAAGAACAGGGCGCCGGCAGTGGCCAGCAGCGCCGCGATCCGATAGCCCGACATGTAACTGGCAGCGAGGGCGGCCTGGCGGGTGTCGTCGGCGATTTCCAGGCGATAGGCGTCGACCGCGATGTCCTGCGTCGCCGAGGCGAAGGCAACGACCACGGCAATGGCGATCAGCCAGGACAGATGTTTTTGCGGGTCGCAGAAACCCATCCCGATCAGGCCGAGGATTACCAGTGCCTGGGAAAGCACCAGCCACGAGCGTCGGCGACCGAGCTTGCCGAGCAAAGGCAGGCGCCATTGGTCGAGTAGCGGCGACCAGACCCATTTGAAGGCGTAGGCCAGGCCGATCAGGCTTGCATAGCCGATGGTTTCGCGAGCCACACCGGCTTCACGCAACCAGACCGAAAGTGTCGAAAACACCAGCATGTAGGGCAGGCCGGCGGCGAAACCAAGCAACAACAGCACAAGTGTTGAAGGGCTGGCATAGGCGGCGAGCGCGGCGCGCCAGGTTTTACGGGGCATGGGCTGAAGTCTGCCTCAAGATTACGGAAACAAAGCGCGCACTCTAACCGCTGTGCTCTACCGGGCGCCAGCCATGGCGCCGAATATCAACACGATTGTTCAGGACACTGATGCCTTCGGAGCGAAGTCGCGCGCGCTGCTCATCCCCTGAAGGACTGCCCACCGGCAGGCTGATCCGGCCACCGGCGCCGAGCACGCGGTGCCAAGGCAATTTGGTGTCGCCGGGCAACTGGCTCAGGGTCCGACCGACCCAGCGCGCCGCGCGGCCAAGTCCTGCCAGCTCGGCAAGTTGACCATAACTCACGACTTTGCCCTCGGGCACCTGGGCCAGGGTCAGATAAAGCGCCGTGCGTCGGATTTGCGCGGCACTTTCTGTTTCGGTGGTTGGGTCGGTCACATCCGGGGTCCTGTAGGAGCGAGCTCACTCGCGATGGGCGTTAACGATGACGGAGAGGGTCTGGAAAACGCGTCAATTTCAAGTTTATCGCGAGCAAGCCCGTTCCTGCAGGAGTGAACTCCATGGAAATAGGCGTGTCACTCCATGCTAGGGTCTTATTCCTTCGGATAATGCCGACTTTTTTCGCAAACTTGAGCCTGTATTTGCTTATGGTGTCCAGAACCCTGCTGTGCCTCGCTGTCTTTAGCGCTTCCACGCCTTTGCTCGCCGATACTGTCTGGTTGAAGAACGGTGACAAGCTGAGCGGCAAGATCACGCTGTTCGATGGCGGCAAACTGTTGATTCAGACCGAGTACGCCGGCGCGGTGCCTATCGACTGGAAGCAGGTCAAAACCCTGGAGAGCGATCAGGAGTTGCTGGTCAAGCAGGAAACCTACAAAGGCGAGAAGGCCAAGTCGCTGCACGCGGCAGACGACGGCAAGGTGACGCTGGAAAACGGCGAGGCACCGAAGACGGTCGAGCTGGCGAGTATCCAGCAGATTCTCAAGCCCAAACCGATCGTCGAAGATCTGGTCTGGAAAGGAAATATCGATGCGGCGCTGGATTACCAGCGGGCGGAAAAAGATACCGACGACTACGACATCGACTTCAAGACCACGGCACGTCATGGCAGATGGCGGCATATCGCGGAAGGCGAGTACAACCGCGAATTCCAGGATGACGTGGTCACCAGCGACAACTGGCGGGGCGAGTACTCCCTCGACCGCTTCCTGACCGAGAAATGGTTCTGGCAGGGGCGCGCGGTCTACAAGCGCGACAAGGTTGAAGAGCTCTCCCGTCAGCGCACGGTCGGTACCGGTCCGGGTTACCAGTTCTGGGATGACGAGCTGGGCGCATTCTCGCTGGGCTCGCTGGTCAACCGCACGGACTACGAGTTCGACGACGGCAGCAAGGAGAACTTCTATTCCCTGGCGATGAAATGGGATTACAACCGCTACCTGATCGGCAAGAAGGTGGAGTTCTTCACCAATGGCGAAGTGGGCAAGCCGTTGTCGGGCGTGGCGGATTATGCGCTCGATGCCGAAATGGGCTTGCGCTACAAAGTGACCGAGTGGGCGTCGCTTAACCTGAAGGCCGAGCGAGATATCATCAGCGGTACTGACGATGCCGATCTGGACAAGACCCGTTACACCGCAGGATTCGGTGTGGCCTGGTAAGACGTTAAAACGCAAAAGATCGCAGCCTTCGGCATCTCCTACAAAGATTGACGTAAATTCTGTAGGAGCTGCCGAAGGCTGCGATCTTTTTTGCCCGGCAAAAACACACAGGCACAAAAAAGCCCCGCTTTTGAGGGCGGGGCTTTTTACTAAAGCAAGTACAAGTTAGATAACTTGAACTTCTTCAGCTTGCATGCCTTTCTGACCGCGGGTAGCGATGAAAGAAACCTGTTGGCCTTCTTTCAGGCTTTTGAAGCCGTCGGATTGGATAGCTTTGAAGTGAACGAACAGGTCGTCACCGGATTGTGGAGTGATGAAGCCGAAGCCTTTTTCATCGTTGAACCACTTAACGGTACCAGTTTGGCGATTAGACATGGTGTAACTCCTTGAACAAAGATAACTGCGACGCAGGAAGAACCCTGGCCGAGACTGAGTGCAAAGAGCAGGAAAAATTCTTGTAGATGGTTGGATCGAAATTCAACATATCGTGTAGAGATTCTCAGTGACACAAGCAGCACAGTGGCGCCACCTTAACCCTTTTTCCGGAACGTGCCAATGCTTCCTGCAAAGGTTTCTCTGTTTTCATGACTGACGGTGCATCGTATTGCGGGGAAGTTCCGGAATTTACGGGGGATCGGCGAGAATTGCGCCACGGTCTTTGAACCCGAAGCGCGCGCCCGGTAAGATGCCGGACAGATTTTTTCCACCTCGCTATTCAGGACACCCGCCATGAGCATCAAATCGGACAAGTGGATTCGCCGCATGGCGCAAGAGCACGGCATGATCGAACCGTTCGTCGAGCGCCAGGTGCGCGGCAGCGACGATAGCCGTGTGATCTCCTACGGGGTGTCGAGTTACGGCTACGACGTTCGTTGCACCAATCATTTCAAGGTGTTCACCAACATCAACTCGGCCATCGTCGACCCGAAAAATTTCGATGCCGGCAGCTTCGTCGACATCCACAGCGACGTCTGCATCATCCCGCCAAACTCTTTCGCCCTGGCCAGCACCGTCGAATATTTCCGTATTCCGCGCAACGTATTGACCATCTGCCTGGGCAAAAGCACCTACGCCCGTTGCGGCATCATCGTCAACGTCACCCCGCTCGAGCCTGAGTGGGAGGGTCACGTGACCCTGGAATTCTCGAACACCACCAACCTGCCGGCGAAAATCTACGCCAACGAAGGCGTGGCGCAGATGCTGTTCCTTGAATCCGACGAAGAATGCGAAGTGTCCTACAAGGACCGTGGCGGCAAGTATCAGGGCCAGCGCGGCGTAACGCTGCCACGCACCTGAGTCAACCGTCTGACAAACCGTGGGAATTCCTGAGCGAGCGTACACTCTATGGAGTGTACTGCTCCGATCCGCGCAAGGCGGATCGGGCCATCGCTCAGGAGTGCTATATGAAGATCGACCCGCGAATAAGTGCCGAACTGGCAAGGCTTGAGCCCAATCAGGTTGGCGTTTTGGCCTGGTCCTTGTTGGCACATCCGCCAATCAGCATGGCGGGGGGCATTCCCGGTCAGCCTGATCCCGATACCCCCAACGAACAACCGACCGAACCCGGTGAGCCGACCCTGCCGGATGAGCCACCTCCCGCGCCGGTTGTTTAGCTTTAATTGAATGGCCAGTCAGATATTTTGATTTGCAGGCGCCGGCTTGCTGGCGATGGCGTTATTAGACGCATTGTCGTCGACTGAAACACCATCGCCAGCAAGTCGGCTCCTGCAAAGGCGGGCGTGTTACTTGAGGTTACCGCTGAGGAACTGCTTCAACCGTTCGCTCTTCGGATTGCCCAGCACGTCTTCTGGTGCGCCTTCTTCCTCGACCAGCCCCTGGTGTAGAAACAACACCTGGCTCGACACTTTGCGGGCGAAACTCATTTCGTGAGTCACCATGATCATGGTTCGGCCTTCTTCAGCGAGGCCCTGGATCACCCTGAGCACTTCACCGACCAGTTCCGGGTCGAGTGCCGAGGTCGGTTCGTCGAACAGCATGACTTCCGGTTCCATGGCCAGCGCTCGGGCAATGGCGACCCGCTGCTGCTGACCACCGGACAGAAACGCCGGGTACTGGTCCGCCACGCGTGCGTCCAGGCCGACCTTGTCGAGATAACGACGGGCGCGGTCTTCGGCTTCCTGCTTGCTGCAACCCAGCACCCGGCGCGGGGCCATGGTGATGTTTTCCAGCACGGTCATGTGGCTCCACAGGTTGAAGTGCTGGAACACCATGGCCAGGCGCGTGCGGATTTTTTGCAATTCATCGGGGTTGGCCACGTGCATGCCGTGGCGATCCTTGATCATGCGGATGTTCTGACCGTCCAGGGTCATGACGCCGTCGTTGGGCTGTTCGAGAAAGTTGATGCAGCGCAGAAAGGTACTCTTACCCGAGCCGCTGGCGCCGATCAGACTGATGACGTCGCCGGTGTTGGCCTTGAGTGAAACGCCTTTGAGCACATGATGATCGCCATAGCTTTTATGCAGGCCTTCGATGGTCAGTTTGTACATGGGGCATGCATCCTCAAGGCGAAAGTAGGTAGCCGCTGCGATAGGCTTCGGTGCCCGCGACGTGGGCGATCACCATGCCGGCAGTGGCCATGCGCCGCAGCGAGCGGGCGTACATCAGCCCGGCGACGGTGCAGTGAATGGGGGTGACGCGATCAGTGATCGGGTCGATGATTTCGGCGACCCGTTGCCCGGCTTCGAGGTATTCCCCCGGCAGCGCGGTGAACACCAGCAAACCGCCCACGGGCGTGGCCACCGGTTCGACGGCGGCCAGTGGCGTGGCGGGATACGGCAGTTCCGGCAGGGGCGCCGGCTCACCGGCAATCGCGCCGAAGTGAGTCAGGTAATCGAGCAACGCCTGGCAGTCGAGGCTGGCCAGTGGATGATTGACGTCACCCTGGCCGCGCAATTCGACGGTCACCGAAAAACTCCCCGGCGGAATGTCGAAATGCTCGCCGAAACGCTCCTTCAACTGCCACCAGAGCAGGGTGAAGCACTCGTCGAATGACTGGCCGCCGGAGTCGGTGGCCAACAGGCTGGCTTCGGCACCGATATAGCGGGCCAGCGGTTCGACCTGAGGCCAGGCCTCGGGCGTGGTGTAGAGGTGCGCGACCGCTTCGAAATCGCAATGCAGGTCCAGCACCATGTCCGCATCACAGGCCAGTCGTTGCAGGATCAGGCGCTGGGATTGCAGTTGAGTGCTGGCGGTCTGTCGCGTCAGTGCCTGACGCAGGCTGCTGCGGATCAGCTCGAGGTTGCGCTGCGGATTGTCGCCGAGCTGACCTTCGATTTCGTTGCCGACTTCTTCGCTCAGATCGACGAACCAGCGGTTGAAGTTCTGCCCGCTTTCGAGCTCGTAGCGGCCCAGCGGCACATCCATCAGCACTTGTTCGAGGCCGACCGGATTGGCCACCGGCACCAGCACGATTTCGCTGCGCAGCCGACCGCCGGCTTCAAGCTCCGCCAGGCGCTGCTTGAGGTGCCAGGCGACCAGCATGCCGGGCATTTCATCGGCGTGCAGCGACGCCTGGATGTAGATCTTGCCTTGGGCTGCCGTCGGGCCGAAGTGGAAGCTGTGAATCTGTCGCGCGGTCCCCGGCAGCGGGGCCAGCAAGTCATGTATCTGGTGGCGCATTTGCAAGAAGTCCTAGTGGGTCGGCCCGAGGAACGCCAGCCATCGGCGTTCGGCGAGGCGGAACAGGCCGACCAGCGCAAAGGTAACGGTCAGGTAGATCAGCGCGGCGATGCCGAACGACTGGAAGGTCAGGAAGGTCGCCGAGTTGGCGTCCCGCGCGACTTTCAGGATGTCCGGGATGGTCGCGGTGAACGCCACGGTGGTCGAGTGCAGCATCAGAATCACTTCGTTGCTGTAATAAGGCAACGAGCGACGCAGCGCCGACGGCATGATCACGTAGGCATACAGCTTCCAGCCGGTCAGACCGTAGGCCTTGGCCGCTTCGACTTCACCATGGGCCATGCTGCGAATCGCCCCGGCGAAAATCTCCGTGGTGTAGGCGCAGGTGTTCAGGGCGAACGCCAGGATGGTGCAGTTCATCGCATCGCGAAAGAATGCATCGAGTATCGGCTGTTCCCGCACGGCGGCCAGGCTGTAGATGCCGGTGTAGCAAATCAGCAGCTGGATATACAGCGGCGTCCCGCGGAACAGGTAAGTGTAGAACTGCACTGGCCAGCGAATGTAGAAATGCGGCGATACCCGGGCGATGGACAGCGGGATCGACACCACGAAACCGATGAAGATTGACGCACTGAGCAGCCACAGGGTCATGGCCAGGCCGGTGATGTTGTAACCGTCGGTATAGAGGAAAGGTTTCCAGTATTCCTGCAGGAGTTCGATCATCGTACGGCCTCCCGGGAGCCGGCGGCGTAGCGGCGTTCAAGCCAGCGCAGGATAACGTTGGATGCACTGGTGATCAGCAGGTAGATCAACGCGGCCAGCACCAGGAAGTAGAACAGTTGATAGCTGCTTTTGCCGGCGTCCTGCGCGGCCTTGACCAGGTCGGCGAGGCCGATGATCGACACCAGCGCGGTGGCCTTGAGCATCACCATCCAATTGTTGCCGATGCCCGGCAGGGCGAAACGCATCATCTGCGGGAACACCACGATCCAGAACCGCTGGCCACGCTTGAGGCCATAGGCGGTGGCCGCTTCGACCTGGCCCCGCGGTACTGCGAGAATCGCGCCACGAAAGGTTTCGGTGAAGTACGCGCCGTAAATGAAGCCCAGGGTGATGACCCCGGCGCTGAACGGGTTGATCTCGATGTATTCCCATTCCATGAAATCGGTGAACGACGTCAACCAGGTCTGCAGGCTGTAGAAGATCAGCAGCATCAGCACCAGGTCCGGCACGCCGCGAATCAGCGTGGTGTAAACCTGCGCCGGTACGCGCACCAGTTTGACTTTTGACAGCTTGGCACTGGCGCCGAGCAGGCCGAGCAACACGGCCACCAGCAGCGACAACGCCGATAATTTGATGGTCATCCAGGTGCCTTCCATCAGCAACGGACCGAAGCCCTTGAGGCTGAAGGCTGAGAGCCCCAGATTTTGCAAGAGAGTTTCGAACATAAATCAGCAACCTGATCGGATGAAAAAAGCGCCCATCGCGAGATGGGCGCCGGGCATTATTTGCCGCTGTACAGATTCAGATCGCCAAAGTGTTTCTTCTGAATGGTGGCGTAGGTGCCATCGTCGTGTAACGCTTTGATACCTTTATCCAAAAGTGCCTTGAGGTCTTTGTTACCTTTAGAGATACCGATAGCTGTTTTGGCTGGCAGCAATTCGCTGTCGACCGGCTTGCTGACTTCGTAGCCTTCGCCTTTAGGCGACTTCAAAAAGCCCAGTTCGGCTTGCAGCATGTCCTGGATCGCCGCATCGAGGCGACCGGACATCAGGTCCGAATACACCTGGTCCTGGTTCTGATAGGCCTGGGTTTTCACGCCAGCCTTGTCCAGCACGGCCTTGGCGTAGGCTTCCTGAATGGTGCCTTGCTCGTAGCCAACGGTCTTGCCCTTCAGGGACGCGACGTCTTCGCTCAGGCCGGAACCTTTCTTGAACACGTAAGCGGTTGGGCCGGAGAACAGCTCGCTGGAGAAGTCGATGACTTTTTCGCGGGCCGGGGTGACGGTCATCGAAGAGATCACACCGTCGAATTTATTGGCCTTCAGGCCCGGAATCATGCCGTCGAAATCGCTTTCGACCCATTTGCACTTGACCTTCAGCTCGGCGCAGATCGCGTTCCCCAGATCGATGTCGAAGCCCACCAGGCTACCGTCGGCCGCTTTCGACTCGAACGGTGCGTAGGAAGGGTCAACGCCAAAACGCAGTTCCTTGTATTCCTTGGCCAGCGCGGAGCCAGCAGCCATGCACAACGCCAGTGCAGAAAGGGTCAGCAATGCTTTTTTCATTATTCAATCCCTAAGAACCAATATGAGCGCTTGTGGCGCAGAATTATTGTTACTGGAAAGCGTAAGACCTAATGAAAGTAGCAATTTCCGAACCAGAGTGCCGAACAAGCGTTTAAAAGGTGGTTCAGGAAATGGCTGGACGGGATTTATGCACGAAAACGGGCATCGGTAAATGGCTGCACCAGTATTGAGCGTGCACCCCGCGTTGTCGGAGCCGGCTCGCTGGCGATCAGGCCGGCGCGGTGGTTCAGAATGACCGTGTTATCGTTCATCGCCAGCAAGCCGGCGCCTGCAGGAGAGCGGGTCAGCCGAGCAGATCCTGCAGGGTCGCGAGATTGTCAGCCTCGTCAACAGTCTTGTCCTGCCGCCACCGAAGCATTCTGGGAAACCGCACCGCGATACCGCTCTTGTGCCGTTTGGACAGAGCAATCCCCTCAAACCCCAATTCAAATACCAGGCTCGGTTTCACGCTGATGACTGGCCCGAATTTCTCCACTGTAGTCTTGCGCACGATGCTGTCGACCTGGCGCATTTCTGCGTCGGTGAGCCCCGAATAGGCCTTGGCGAACGGCACCAGGGTACGTTCGCTGGCGTCGGGCGGGCCGTCCCACACGGCGAAGGTGTAATCGCTGTAGAGACTGGCCCGGCGGCCATGCCCGCGCTGCGCGTAGATCAGCACCGCGTCGACGCTGAACGGGTCGACTTTCCATTTCCACCAGACGCCCATGTCCTTGGTGCGACCCACGCCATACAACGCGTCGCGGGACTTGAGCATCATGCCCTCGACGCCCAGGCTGCGGGAGGCTTCGCGTTGGCGGGCGAGGTCGAACCAGTCTTCCCCGGTGAGCACAGGGGAGGGCAGTAACACCGGGTTGTTGCAGTGGGCGATGACGTGCTCCAGTTGGGTGCGACGCTTGGCTTGTGGCTGGTTGCGCCAGTCTTCGCCCGCCCATTCCAGCAAGTCGTAGGCGAGGACAACCACCGGCACGTCATCGAGAATTTTCTTGCCCAGGGATTTTCGGCCGATCCGCTGTTGCAGCAGGGCGAACGGTTGCACCGCGGGCGGCGTTGGCGCCAGTGGATCGAAGGCATCTTCGGTGTCCCTTGGTGCGGTTTTCCAGGCCACGATTTCACCGTCGATCACCGTGCCGTCGGGCAGGCCATGGACCAGGCTGTCGAGTTCCGGAAAGCGTTCGCTGACCAGCTCTTCACCGCGTGACCAGATCCACAGTCGGCCGTCGCGCTTGACCACTTGGGCGCGGATGCCATCCCACTTCCATTCCACTTGCCAGTGGCTGGCCGGGCCGAGCAACCCTTCGAACTGTTCGACCGGTTGCGACAGTGCATGAGCCAGAAAAAACGGATACGGCTGACCGCCACGCCGAGCATGTTCATCCGACGATTCGGCGGCAATCAGCTTCAGGTAGCTGGCCGCGCTCGGGCGATTGGACAGGTCGGTGTAACCCACCAGCCGCTGGGCCACGCGTTTACTGTCGAGCTGCGCCATGGCCGCCAAGGCGCGGGTCACCAACAATTTTGAGACACCGACGCGCAAACTGCCGGTGATCAGTTTGATGCAGAGCATCAGGCTGGGGCGGTCCAGTTGCGACCAGAGTCCGGGCAGTTGTTCGGCGAGCACTTGGGGAGATTCGCCGCGCAACGGCAGCAGTTTTTCTTCGATCCACACCGCCAATCCGTCGGTGGAACTGTGGGGTGTTTCGGGCAGCACCAGCGAGATGGTTTCCGCCAGATCGCCAACCGCCTGATAACTCTCCTCGAACAACCACGGCGACAGGCCGGAATACGCCACGGCGAGTTCATGCAGGATGCGCACCGGCACCAGTTGGCGAGGGCGTCCGCCGGACAGAAAGTACACCGCCCATGCGGCGTCTTCCGGCACGGCCTGGGCGAAGTAGTGTTGCATCACCGCCAGTTTGGCGTTGCTCGAGGTCGTGGCATCCAGTTCCGCGTACAACTCGGCGAAAGCCTTCATGGCAGCACCTCGGCGCTCTCGGGTTCGGTGGTTGCGATGTCTTCTTCATCATCGCCGTATTCGGTGGTGAACTCTTGGGCGTCGAGACCTTGTTCGCGCAAATGGCGCACCAGGACCGCCACCGAACCGTGGGTGACCATCACGCGTTCGGCGCCGGTTTGCTCGATGGCCCAAAGCAGGCCCGGCCAGTCTGCGTGGTCGGATAGCACGAAGCCACGGTCGACACCGCGCCGCCGCCGCGTGCCGCGCAAACGCATCCAGCCGCTGGCAAAGCCATCGCTGTAGTCACCGAAACGGCGCATCCAGGTGCTGCCGCCAGCGGAAGGCGGGGCCAGGATGAGCGCCTTGCGCATCATCGGGTCACTCTTTTGTACATCGCCGGCGTAGATCGTCGGCGGTAAATAAACGCCACTTTCGCGATACACCCGGTTGAGCGGCTCGACGGCGCCGTGCACCAGAATGGGGCCGAGGCTGGCGTCGATGCCGTGGAGAATCCGCTGCGCTTTGCCGAAGGAATAGCAAAACAGCACGCTGGCCTTGTCTTCGGCGGCGTTGGCCTGCCACCACTGATTGATCTCGGCGAACACCTGCGCCTGGGGCTGCCAGCGATAGATCGGCAGGCCAAACGTCGATTCGGTGATGAAGGTGTGGCAGCGCACCGGCTCAAAGGGGGCGCAGGTGCCATCGGGCTCGATCTTGTAATCCCCCGAGGCGACCCAGACTTCGCCACCGTATTCCAGGCGCACCTGTGCCGAGCCGAGCACATGGCCGGCGGGATGGAAACTCAGGGTGACGCCGTGGTGCAGCAGTCGTTCGCCATAGGCCAGGGTTTGCAGGTTGATGTCCTGGCCCAGTCGCGCGCGTAAAATCCCTTCGCCGGGCGCGGCCGCCAGATAGTGCTGGTTGCCGCCTCGGGCATGGTCGCCGTGGGCGTGGGTGATGACCGAACGCTCGACCGGCCGCCACGGGTCGATGTAGAAATCGCCTGCGGGGCAGTACAAACCTTCGGGGCGCGCGATAACAAGTTCCATGTCGTTACCAAAATGGAGGGACTTGTTAGCTATGAGGTTTGGGCGAGGTCAGAAGTTCTATCGATATTTCACAGGAAAATGACATTCCAATGTGGGAGCGGGCTTGCTCGCGAAAGCGGTGTGTCAGCCAATATCATCGTTGACTGACACACCGCTTTCGCGAGCAAGCCCGCTCCCACATTGGACGGTGGTGCCCCTTACTTGCCGGGTGTCAGCGTCAATCGCTTGGTCCCGTACACCTTGTCGTAATTCTGCGGTTGCATCGGCAAACTCACGTATTGCCCCTTGAGCCAGGGCTCCACGCCGTTGAGGTAGTTCGGGCTGGCAGGATTGCCGGACTGACCGGTGCCGTTCTGGCCCATCAGCGGTTCGGCCTGGCCGAAGTCGACGATGAAGCGCATGGCCGGCGCCAGCGTGGTGTTGAAATCCTGGCCCCAGGCGAATGCCGAGGTGTTCAACGTGGTGTGATCGCCACCGGCCGCGAGCGGACCGCGAACGGTCTGGCCGCTGGCATTCTTCCACTCATAACGGTGCAGTTTGCCCCACTGCCAGGCTTTGTGATCGCCACCCAACTGGCTGTCGCCGGCAGTAATGGCGGCTGCAAGGCTGCGGGCAAGAATCGTCGGTTTGTCTTCTTTCTGCGGTGTGCGCGCGTCATCCCAGAATGGGCTGTCTTCACGGCCCAGCAGGTGATCGGCCTGGGCCGCGTAGGACAACTTGCCGTTGGCAATAAAGGCTTTCCACGCCGGGCTGCTTTCCGGGCCCAGTTCGTCGAGGAAGATTTGCTTCGTGCTTTCTTGCAGGAACAACTCGTAAATCGCCGCATCGGCGGAGGTCGGGGCGAGTTTGCCGTCGAACGCCTTCAGGCGGGTCAACGCTTCCTGAGCCTTGCCGCGTTCAGCGACCGGCAGTGCCTCGATAGCTTGCTTCAGCGGCTGGGCCATGCCCGGTGCTTCAAACATCTTTTTCAGTTTGGCGGCGAACGTAGTGGTCTGATCGTATTGCATCGCGATCACACTGCGCGTGTCGTGTTTGCCCACACCGGCCAGTTCGGCCATGCGTTCGCCACGCTCCGGTGCCGACCAGGAATTGGACAGCTGCATGCCGTAGCCATGGGGAATGACCCGCTGGTTGGCGGTGCCGAGCCAGCCTTGCGCCGGGTCCTGATCGTATGGGTGCAGCATTGGGTCGGCGTAACCGTCCCAGTCGTAACGACCTTCCCAGCCCGGCGACGGCAGCAGGCCTTCGCCTTCACGGCGGTTCGGGTAACGGCCGGTGACTTGCCAGCCGATGTTGCTGGCGTCGGCGAAGACCAGGTTCAGCGTGATCGCGCGGATTTCACGGCTGGCGTCCGAGGCTTTCTCGACGTTCTGCGCACGGGACAGGTCGAAAAAAGCATCCAGTGATTTGTCATCGGTGAAGTTCGGCGTCTGCAATGCCAAACCCAGGCCGTTATCCAGCGCTGTGCCTTTGGCGCTGTTGAGCAGCGGTCCGTGGCGGGTTTCGTACACCGCTTCGCGAATCGGCCGCTGGCCTTTGACGAAATAGGTTTCGTTGCGAACGATAGCCGGCTGCCATTTGCCACCGACTTCGTAGGAAAGCCCGTTGCCCTGGCGTTTGATCTTTTCCAGGAACAGGTCCTGGTTGTCGCCCATGACCGAGGTCATGCTCCACGCCACTTTGCCGTTGAAGCCGCCCAGCACCATCGGCAAACCGGCGATGGTCACGCCGGACGCTTGGTATTTCGGCGTACGAATCTGCACGTAACTGAACAACGACGGCACGCCCAGCGGACCATGGCTGTCGCTGGCCAGCAGGCTTTTGCCACTGCGGCTGCGTTGCGGGGCGATCGCCCAGTTGTTCGATGACGTGGCGCCCAGCAGATTCAGGTCGGACAGTTGGCCGGTGGCCTTGCTGATTTCGGCGAGTCCTGGAATCGTCCCGTTGAGCTTGAGGCCCTGAAGTTTTTCGGCTTCGGCCACCGGCAGTTTTTCGTCGGGGGCGGAGGGTGTCAGCCACGGGAGTTTGTCGGTGGTGACCGATTGGGCCAGCACCAGCGAGGAAATTTCCTCGGGCAGGTTCGCCGATTGGCTGAAATTCAGCAGGCAGAAAATCAGCGCTGAGTCTTCCGGTTTCCAGTACTCGGGTTTGTAGCCGGTGGCCGCGAGGTCTGCCGGGAGTTTGTCGCGGTAGCGGAACAGGTAGGCGTTGACCCCGCGGGCATAGACTTCGAAGAAGCGTTTGAGGCGCGGCGACGACGCCTTGTACAACTCGCCGGCGCTTTTCTTAAGGTTGACGGCGCGCATGTAGCGGTCGGCGTCCAGCAGGTCCGAACCGGACATCTCCGACAAACGACCTTGGGCCAGCAGCCGCAGGGTGACCATTTGCGTGATGCGGTCGCTCGCGTGCACGTAACCGAGGGTGAACAGTGCGTCGTGGAACGTGCTGCTTTCGATCAACGGCATGCCCATGGCATTGCGGCGCACCGAAACGTTCTGCGCCAGACCCTTGAGCGGCTGCACGCCGGTGGTCGGCGGGAGGGTGTCCTGAGTGTTCCAGGTCTGACATCCGGTCAGGCTCAAAACACCGGCCACTGCTGCGGCAACGCCGAACCGGGGAAGAAAATGTGTAAGGGCTGGCGAGGCCATGGCAAAGCTCCTGCGGGGGTAGAGGCGCAATAAAGGCGCTACGTTAGAGAGCAGGAGGTGGCCGCGCAAGCGGGGTATGGGGTTATTTCAGGATTTGTCTGCCGAACGAGCGATGATCGCAGCTTTCGCCAGGTGGACACAGAACCTGTAGGAGCCGGCTCGCTGGCGATAGCGGTGTAACAGTCGACATAAATATTGAATGTCAGACCGCTATCGCCAGCAAGCCGGCTCCTACAGGTTTGGCGTCAATTTCAGCTGGCTTTAGGTGGGTTGACCTTCGCCGCGAGTGCATACGCCTTCACCGTCGCCGGCCGATTCTGGATGTGGTTGAACCAGCGCAGCACATTCGGGAAATCTTCGAGGTTCTGGCTCTGCCACTTGTGGGAAACGATCCACGGGTAGATCGCCATGTCGGCAATGCTGTATTCGTTGCCGGCGACAAACTCATTGTTCGCCAGTTGCTTGTCGAGTACGCCGTAAAGGCGCGCCGTTTCGTCGATGTAGCGCTTGATCGCGTAAGGGATTTTCTCCGGCGCGAACTGGCTGAAGTGATGATTCTGCCCGGCCATCGGCCCCAGCCCGCCCATCTGCCAGAACAGCCATTGCAGCGCCTGCTGGCGACCGCGCAGGTCTTTGGGCAGGAATTTGCCGGTCTTTTCCGCCAGGTAAAGCAGAATCGCCCCGGACTCGAACAGCGACAAAGGTTCCCCGCCATCGGCGGGCTCATGATCGACGATCGCCGGGATTCTGTTGTTCGGCGAGATTTTCAGGAAGTGCGGCTGGAACTGTTCGTTCTGGCTGATGTTGATCGGGTGCACGTTGTAAGGCAGTCCGGCTTCTTCCAGGAAAATCGAGATTTTGTGGCCATTGGGGGTGGTCCAGTAATACAGGTCGATCATGAAGTACTCCACATCAAGAGACGTCGTAAGGGATGGACAGCAACCGCGGGCGTCAGGTCGTCCTGTTTGCGATCGAGAGCTTGCCTGTAGGAGGAGGTGATGCTGAAGTGCGTGAAATTCAATGACCTTGCGTGAGAAAAGTCGGCATGGAGCTCAAGACCAACGCGGCACTGATCATCATCGATCAACAAAAAGGCATTTTGGAGCCCAGGCTCGGCCGGCGAAACAATCCTCAAGCCGAGGAGCGGATTCTCGAGCTACTGGGTCTTTGGCGTCGAACCGGGCGACCGGTGATTCACGTCCAGCACCTGTCCCGTTCGCCGGACTCGGTGTTCTGGCCGCAGCAATCGGGCGTGGAGTTTCAGGAGCGGTTCCAGCCATTGGCCGGCGAGCAGCTGATTCAGAAACAGGTGCCGGATGCGTTTTGTGCGACAGGGTTGGAGGCGAAGTTGCGCGAGGCGGGGATCGATCAGTTGATCATTGTTGGCGTTGCGACCAACAACTCGGTGGAGTCCACGGCGCGAACGGCCGGGAACCTGGGATTTGAGACGTGGGTGGCGGAGGATGCGTGTTTTACGTTCGACAAGGCGGATTACTTTGGTAATGCCCGTTCTGCCGAGGACGTGCACGCCATGTCGCTGGGGAATCTGCAGGGCGAGTACGCCACGGTTGTCAGCACGGTGCAGATCCTGAACGCCGACCTGTAGGAGCCGGCTTGCTGGCGATGAACGATAACGCGGTCAATCTGAAACACCGCGTCGATCCGATCGCCAGCAAGCCGGCTCGTACAGAAGAATGGGGTTAACCCATCAAGCGCCGTGGCACTTCTTGAATTTCTTGCCGTTGCCGCATGGGCAAGGATCGTTGCGGCCGACATCCTTCAGGGCGTTGCGTACCGGTTCCTGGTGCGCGTGGCCGCAGTTCGGGCCGTGAACATGGCCATGGTCGTGATCATGGTGGTCGTGATGGTCATGATCGTGGTTGCAGTCAGGGCCATGGACGTGGGGTTGCTGGGTCATCGGGTGTGCTCCGGAATTAAATCGGCGGGGATTATCACGCCTTTGCGCGCCAGGTGCACGTAGTGCGCGATGAACACACCGGTTTCCAGCTCACCTTCCAGCCGATAGGGGACGGGTTGATCGGTTTTTTTCAGCATCTTCACCAGGTCCCGCACCTTGGGCCACAGGTTGGTGCGGATCGGCACCTTGAAATACCCGCTGCGTTTGGGGCTGATCGTAAACCAGTGCTCGTGCTCACCCTCGGTCAGCAGCATGTCACCCAGATGAATCCGGTATTCGAGGCCGCGCACCGTCAGGTCGCTGTCACGGGGATTGTCGACACGAAAGTACAGCGTGAAACGCTGCTGCATCAGTTTGGCCTGGACGACTTCGACCTTGACCAGGTGCACCGCGGGTTCCGGCTCATCCTCGCTGAACCAGGACGCGCAACCACCGAGCCCGAGACACAGGAGCAGGGTGAGTGTATGTAAGACGCGTCGTCGGGTAGTCATGGTGATGTTTCTCCCTTGAGCACCAGTCTAGCCCCAAAAGATCGCAGCCTTCGGCAGCTCCTACGGTGTGTACGCCATACCGATGTAGGAGCTGCCGAAGGCTCGGGCCGCGATCGGACGATCTTTTGCGTCATCTCACGCGCCGAAATACCCCGCGCAGCACTTCTTGAACTTCTGCCCGCTGGCGCAAGGGCAGGCATCGTTGCGTCCGGCCTTGAGTGGCACGGTGGGGTCGATGAAGTACCAGTGGCCGGCGTTCTGCACGAACGACGAACGCTCTCGGTGGCTGTGTTCGCCGTTGCCGTCGTGCCAGCGAGCGGTGAACGTCACGAACGCGTGTTCTGGCTGACCGCCGAACACCTCGGAGCTTTCCACCTCAAGACCCAGCCAGGTGCTTTGGGCGCTCCAGTCGCTGATGGACTGTCGATCCAGGCCCGCTTGTTGCTCGGGCAGGGTGGTCGCCACCAGATAATCGATCAGGCCCATTACATAAGCGCTGTAGCGCGAGCGCATCAAGGCTTCGGCGCAGGGGGCCGGGTGACCGGCATGGTAATGACCGCAGCAGGCATCGAGCGGGTTGCCGCTGCCGCAAGGGCAAATGGATGTACTCATTGCGTTACCACCAATATTTCCCGAAGTTTTCCGGATTGGCCCAAAACCGTGAGTTGAGCCAGTCGGGCACTTGTTTGTAGTCAAGCAGATCGTAGGTGAACAGGGTCAACACCTGATCGTCGCGCTGGAAACGTTCGCTGGCTTGCAGGGCCAGGGAGAAAAAATCCGTCTCCTGCCAGCCACTGGCGGGCAAGTCCGCAAGCACCGCAATGCGACTGGCATTGAGGTTGCGGATCCCGCCGAGCAAGTTCAGACCGTCACGCTTGGGCAAGTGTTCGAGGCAATCGACCACCAGCGCCAGATCAAAGCGGCGCGCCGCCAGCTCGGCCGGCAAGGGTCCGGGCGCCGCATGGGCAACGCAGGTGTCCGGGTGCGCCAGCTTGAACGCTTCAAGCGCGGGAAACTCACTGGCGCCGATCAGCAACAGGCGCAGCGGGGCGTAACGATCCAGCAAAGCGGCCAGCGCCTGTTGCGGCGTGCGCGAAGAAATACCTGCAATCATCGAAGTTCCTCAATCAGAGCGCCAAGACTAGCCTGCCCAAACGCCCAGATATAGAGCGGCTTAGCGGCAAAAGTGCCGATCGCCCGTGAACACGGGATAAAAACAGGCATGGCCTATTGCTGGCGGAGATTAAAACTCGGGTCTTTACTCCCTGAATCGGTTCTAAGCCGATCCCTCAGGAGAAAACTAGATGAGCATAGTTCGGACAGCATTACCCTTGGTTCTGCTAACCAGTGTGTTGACTGGTTGCGCAGGTTTGCAGAAAACCGACTGGCCGACCTGTGCGGCAGTCGGTGGTGTGATCGGTGCGGGTCTCGGCGCGACCGAGAGCTCGGCATGGGCAGGGTATGGCGCGCTGCTGGTCGGCGGTACCGCCGCTGCCTATTGCTGGGTTCACGGTGATGGCGACGAAGACGGCGATGGCGTGCCGGACAGCCGCGACAAGTGCCCGGGTACGCCTAGAGGCGTGAAGGTCGATGCCGATGGTTGCCCACCACCAGTCCCTACACCAGTGGTTGAAGAGGCGGTTGTGGTCAAGGAAGAAACCATCGTCATCCGCGATGTTCACTTCCAGTTCGACAAAGCCACACTCACTCCTTCCGACAAGCAGGTACTCGACAAAGTCGCCTCTCGCCTGAAACAGGAATCGTCCACCGCACGCCTGACCGTAACCGGCCATACCGACAGCGTGGGCAGCGATGCCTACAACCAGAAACTGTCTGATCGTCGCGCGCACTCGGTGGTTGAATACCTCGTCCAGAGTGGTGTGCCTCGCAGCAGCTTCGTGTCGGTGACCGGTGCCGGTGAAAGCCAGCCTGTTGCCGATAACAAAACCGCTGACGGCCGTGCGTTGAACCGTCGTACCGAAATCAAAATCGAGCGTTGAGTCCCTTCCGCTCCGCGGCTTGTGCAGTCGCGGATGCGGGTCTTTACTCCTGTGTGACCGGCATCTGCCGGTAACACAGGAGCTTTCAACCATGTGCCTGATCCCAAGGACCCTCTTGCCGGTTCTGCTGCTTGGCAGCCTGTTGACCGGTTGCGCGACTCACAGCGATGGCACTGCCCCCCTCAATCAACGAACCTGGCCAATCTGCAGCGTTATCGGCGGTCTGGTCGGTGGAGGTCTGGGCGCACTGGAGAGTAGCGGTTGGGCGGCGGGCGGAGCGGCATTGGGCATCTTGACCGGCGGCTTGATCTGTTACGCCCAGGACGGCGACGAAGACGAGGACGGGGTCTTCGATCGACGTGATCGCTGCCCGGATACGCCGGCCAATACTCCGGTCGAACATCATGGTTGTCCGCTGCCGCAATACCCGGCCAGTGTGAAACCCGCTGAGCCTGCACAATCTGAAGTCATCACCCTGAGCGATGCAGGCGATGTGTTGTTTGCGTTCAACAAATCTGACCTGACGCCCTCGGCGCAAAGTCAGCTGGATTCGCTCATGCCTAAACTGCAGAGCGCCGATGTGGTCAGCATCAAAGTGATCGGCCATACCGACAGTGTGGGGTCGGACACCTATAACCAGGCGCTCTCGGAACGACGCGCCAGCAGCGTGGCGGCTTATTTATTGGGCATGGGCCTGGCGCCGAACAAACTCACCAGCGAAGGCCGGGGCGAAAGTCAGCCCGTGGCCGATAACGAAACAGACGAAGGGCGGGAGAAAAACCGACGCGTAGAGTTGCACATCAATCGCTGAGCCGCGTGATAGAGCCGTCGGGCAATCATTGCGGTTGTTCCGACAGCCATTCGGCGGCCTTCATGAAGAATTTTCCGTTGCCCTCTGGCTTATCCCGCGTGGAAGCCGTTACTGTGCGCGCAAAGAATAATTCTCAACGGAGGAGCGTATGAAGGTGTTTTGGGCGCTGGGTAAGCTGTTGACCCTGCTGTTCTGGCTGGTGGTGCTGGTCAATCTGATGACACCGTTTGTCAATCCGCTGCACCTGTTGGTCAATCTGGCCGGCGGCCTGTTGGCGTGCCTTCATCTTCTTGAGGCGCTGTTCTGTTTGCGCAGCCTCAGAGGTCGCGCCCACCCTTGGCGTGATCGCTTGAAGATTGTCTTTTTCGGTGTTTTCCACCTGCAAACCATTCCGGCTCCTGCCGTACCAAAGGCATCCCATGCGTAAACTCTGTCTGCTCGCCGCTCTCATCAGCCCGCTCGCCTGTGCCCAAGTGGTCAGCGTCGAAACCAACTCGCTGATGCGCCTGCCCAACACCGCCAGTACCTTGCAGCTGGAACGCCTGGAAGTGGCTGATTACGGCACCTTGCTGATTCCCTCGAACGTGACCGAAGTCACCGTGGGCGAATTGCACCTGGGGCGTGAAGCGCGGATCGCCATCGTGCCGAGCGAAAATGCCCTGGAGTTGAAGATCAACCGTGCCGAACTCTCCGAAGGCAGCCAGATCACCGCTCGCGGCGCACCGGGCACTTACCTCAAGGCGGCTCGCTCGGGGCGCAATCTGAATGTTCAGATCAAGGCACTGAATGCTCCGCAGTTGTGGGTTGACGCACGCGGTGGCGTAGGGGCACCGGGTTTTGTCGGCCTCGATGGCGCCAACGGCCAGGCACCGGGATGCACCTGGGGCCAGGCCGGTCGCGGGGCCGATGGCAGCAATGGCAGCGATGGACAGCCGGGTGCGCCGGGTGCGCTGGTCAGGCTGGAAGTGCCGCGTGATTACCCGGCGGAGCAGATCAAGGTTCAAGTGGCGGGCGGCGCGGGTGGTCTGGCCGGTCCTGGCGGTAAGCCGGGGGCGGGAGGCAAGGCCAAGGGTTGCATCGTTTACAAGGCCGATGGTGGCAAGAGCGGCAAACCTGGCACTGACGGCCAACCGGGGCCTGCGGGTGCGGCGGGTTCGGTGACCGTACAACGATTGTAAGAACGACCGATAATCGGGGCTGTGGCGAGGGGACTTGTCCCCTCGCTACAAAGCCCTCTAGCCACAAAGTCCGCGCAGCTTTAAAGCATCGGCCGCGCGGCGGCAATCGCTACCAACACCAACCCAACGATCAGATTTATCCCCACCAGCTTGCGAATCCTCCCCAGCACCGCAGCTCCCGTCGGCCAGTCCTGCGCCGTCACCGCTGCGCGCAATTCCGGCAACAGCAACGCTTGAATCCGGATAAACAGCGCCGTCATCACCACATACAACCCCATCATCACCTGCACATAACGCGGCGCGCTTTCAAAACCGGCGTATTGCAGATGGATCATGCCCACGCCGCTGACCGGCAACAGCACCACCGCGATCCAGACCCAGCGGAAAAAACCTTGAAACACTTCTACCCACAGCTTCAACCGGGCCGGGCCTTCCAGCGCCTTCATCGCCGCAGGACGCAAGACCATCCAGGCGAAAAACATGCCGCCGACCCACACCAGGGCGGACAGGACATGCAGGGTGTAAACGATGCCAAAAGGTGTCATTGAGGTACTCCGTTCTGCGCGGGATTAATTAGCGGGGTATGATAGCGGCCGAACCGAACCACTGAAAATTTATCCAGCGTTTTTTGCGCCCGACAATCCATGATCAGCACCGAACTCAAAACCACGATCCAGGGCGCCTATTCGCGTTTTCTCGAAGCCAAGAGCCTCAAGCCGCGCTACGGCCAACGCCTGATGATCGCCGAAATTGCCAAGGTCCTCGGTGACATCGACACCGACGACGAAGGCCGGCGCAGTGGCGACCCCGCGATTGTCGCGGTGGAAGCCGGCACCGGTACCGGCAAGACCGTGGCCTACAGCCTGGCGGCGATCCCGACCGCGAAAGCCGCTGGCAAACGCCTGGTGATCGCCACCGCCACCGTGGCCCTGCAAGAACAGATCGTCTACAAGGATCTGCCCGACCTGATGCGCAACAGCGGGCTGAATTTCAGCTTTGCCCTGGCCAAAGGGCGTGGGCGCTACATGTGCCTGTCCAAGCTCGACATGTTGCTCCAGGAAGGTCACGCACAAACCGCCACTGCGCAGCTGTTCGAAGAAGAAGGCTTCAAGATCGAGGTCGATGAGGCCAGTCAGAAGCTGTTCACCAGCATGATCGAGAAACTCGCCGGCAATAAATGGGACGGCGACCGCGACAGTTGGTCCACCGCCCTGGAAGACGCCGATTGGGCGCGCCTGACCACCGATCACAGCCAGTGCACCAACCGTCATTGCCCGAACTTTGGCCAGTGCGCCTTCTACAAGGCCCGCGAAGGCATGGGCAAGGTGGACGTCATCGTCACCAACCACGACATGGTCCTGGCCGACCTGGCATTGGGCGGCGGTGCGGTTCTGCCGGACCCGCGCGACACCATCTATGTGTTCGACGAAGGTCACCACCTGCCGGACAAGGCCATCGGCCACTTCGCTCACTACACGCGCCTGCGTTCCACCGCCGACTGGCTGGAAACCACCGCCAAGAACCTCACCAAATTGCTCGCCCAGCACCCGCTGCCGGGCGATCTGGGCAAGTTGATCGAACAGGTGCCGGAGCTGGCCCGTGAGATCAAGACCCAGCAACAGTTCATGTTCTCTGCCTGCGAACAGGTCGCCGATTTCAAACCCGGCGAAGACGTCGAGGGCCGTGAACGGCCGCGTCACCGTTTCGTCGGCGGGGTGATTCCCGAGCACATGCGCGAAATGGGCGTCGAGCTGAAGAAAGGCTTCGCCCGTCTCACCGACCTGTTCACCCGGCTCACCGAACTGCTCAAGGAAGGCATGGACGGCGAGGTCAACATCGGCATCGCCAGCAACCAGGCCGAAGAGTGGTATCCGTTGTTCGGCAGCCTGTTGTCGCGCTCGTCGGGCAACTGGGAATTGTGGGTCGCGTTTACCGCTGAAGACCCGGAAGACAACCCGCCCATGGCCCGTTGGCTGACCCTGGCCGAAAGCGGTTCGCTGTTTGACATCGAGGTCAACGCCAGCCCGATCCTCGCGGCGGAAATGCTCCGTCGTAATTTGTGGAACGTCGCTTATGGCGCACTGGTGACCTCGGCGACGCTGACGGCGCTGGGCACCTTCGACCGTTTCCGCATGCGTGCCGGCCTGCCGAAAAAAGCCGTGACCGCCGTGGTCCCGAGCCCGTTCCATCACGCCGACGCAGGTGTGCTGCGAGTGCCGGACCTGAAAGCCGACCCGCGTGATGCGCCGGCCCACACGGCAGCGATCATCCGATACCTGCCGCAACTGGTTGAAGGTTCGCGCGGCACGCTGGTGCTGTTCTCCTCGCGCAAACAGATGCAGGACGTGTTCGACGGTCTTGACCGCGACTGGCGCAAGCAAGTGTTCATTCAAGGCAACCTGTCGAAACAGGAAACCCTGAACAAGCACAAGGCGCGGGTCGATGGCGGTGATTCCAGCGTGTTGTTCGGCCTGGCGAGCTTCGCTGAAGGGGTCGATTTGCCGGGTGCGTACTGCGAGCACGTGGTCATCGCGAAGATTCCGTTCTCGGTGCCCGATGATCCGGTCGAAGCGGCACTGGCCGAATGGATCGAAGCCCGTGGCGGCAATCCGTTCATGGAAATCTCCGTGCCGGACGCTTCGCTGAAACTGGTCCAGGCCTGCGGTCGCTTGCTGCGTACCGAAGAAGACCGCGGCACCATCACCTTGCTCGACCGTCGCCTGGTCACCCAGCGCTATGGCAAAGCGATCCTCAATGCGTTGCCGCCATTCCGACGAGAAATTTCCTGATACAGCGGTGGGCAAATCCGCTCGCCGCGTTGTCTATCTCTCTGCCATCGCTTTTCCATTGGCCCATTGAGGTCGTTAGGGAGAATTTCGTTCTCATGATTCGCCGTTCCTTGCCCGCCGTATTTGCCCTGCTGTTCGCAACGCCCTTGTTGGCCGCTCCCGCAGGCCAGCAGACGCTGTTCAACTTTGTGCGCCCCGCCGACGTGGTCCAGGTGGCGACTCAGGACGCCAGCCTGCCGCAATCCAATGCGGAGCAAACGGCCGAAGGCGAAGTGCTCCGTCGGGTGACGTTCAACCCCGTGGCACAGCCAACCCTGCGTTTGACTCCACAGACCGGTGCCTGGGACTGGTCGCAGTCGGGCATGATGAGCCTGCGGATCCAGAGCGCGATGAACTGGGCCGTGACTCTCTACGTGAAAATCCAGAGCAACGATGGCAAGACGCTGATCAGTCGCGTCGACCTGCCGGCCGGTCCTGCGCAGACCCTGCTGGTGCCATTGGTCGCCACTTCGCCGCTGAGCCAGGGCATGAAGGCCGGGCCGCCGATGCCGATGACCGTCGACGGTCAACGCATCCTGTTGGCCAGCAGCGCCGGTGAACTGGATCGTACTCAGGTGGTGTCGGTGACCTTGTCCATGGATCAGCCGAAAGTCGCCCAAAGCATCCTGCTGGAACGCTTTGGCGTGCAGGACAGCGAGGGCGTGACCCAAGCCGTTTATGGCGGGCTGGTGGACGCGTTCGGGCAATCGACTCGAGCCAAATGGCCGGAAAAGGTCAGCAGCGACGAGCAACTCAAAAGCGCCGCCGCCAAGGAACAGCAACAAACCAAAACCTGGCTGGCCGAGCGCGAGAAGTCTTCGCTGGATAAGTTCGGTGGCTGGATAAAAGGCCCATCGTTCAAGGCCAGCGGCTTTTTCCGCACCGAGAAACGTGACGGTCGCTGGTACCTCGTGACCCCGGAAGGGCATCCGTTTTATTCGCTCGGGGTCAACACCGTTACCCCGGACGTCAATCAGACTTACATCGCCGGCCGCGAGTGGATGTTCGAGTCGCTGCCAAAACCCGACGAGCCGCTGGCCAGTCACTTTGGCGAAGGCGACAACCGTGGCGGCAATGGCGTCGATCAGGGCCGTGCCTATAACGCCGGTCGCTGGTACGACTTCTATGGGGCCAACCTGCAGCGTTTGTATGGCGCCCCTTGCGCACTGGGCAGTGACACCAAGGCCGGTGTCGCCGAAGCGGCCAAGGCCGATGCGGTTGAGGCAACGGTCGAAAAAGCTGCTGAGCAACCCGTCATGCCTGTCACGGCCGAATCCGGTGTCGCCGAAGCCGCCAAGACTGGCGCAGAGGAAGCAACCGTCGCGAAAGCGGCTGAGCAGAAACCCGCCGAGCCCTGCACAGCAGTGATTGATGAGCAACGATGGGCCAGCCACACCCTGGATCGCCTGCAAGCCTGGGGTTTCAACACCGTCGGCAACTGGAGCGCCCCGGCACTGGCCAACGCTGATCGCGTGCCCTACACCTTGCCGCTGTCGATCGTCGGCGATTACGCCAGCATCAGCACGGGCACCGACTGGTGGGGCGGAATGCCCGACCCGTTTGATCCGCGTTTCGCCATGGCCACCGAGCGTGCCGTGGCCATCGCCGCCCGCGATCATCGCGACGATCCGTGGCTGATCGGTTACTTCGCCGACAATGAACTGGCCTGGGCCGGTCCCGGTGACGACCCGAAAGCCCGCTACGCGCTGGCCTACGGCACCTTGAAAATGACCACCGACGTGCCGGCCAAACGCGCGTTCCTCAAGCAACTGCGCGACAAATACCGCAATCAGGCAGGCCTTTCCAAAGCCTGGGGCATCGACCTGCCGGCGTGGGAGTTGATGGAAGACCCTGGCTTCGTACCGCCGCTGCCAAGCGCCGAACACCCGGAAATCGAAGCCGACTTCAAATACTTCCAGAAGGTCTTCGCTGACACGTACTTCAAAACCATTTCCGACTCGCTCAAGTGGCACGCGCCGAACCAGCTGTTGCTGGGCGGTCGCTTTGCCATCAGCACCCCGGAAGCCGTGGAATCCTGCGCGCAGTATTGCGATGTGTTGAGCTTCAACATGTACACCCTGCAGCCACAGGACGGTTACGACTTCGTAAAATTGCGCAGCCTGGACAAGCCGGTGCTGATTACCGAATTCAACTTCGGCTCGGTCGACCGTGGCCCGTTCTGGGGCGGCGTGACGCAACTGGCCAAGGAAGAAGACCGCGGCCCGGCGTACGCCAGCTTCCTGAAGCAGGCGCTCAGTGAACCGTCGATTGTGGGCGTGCACTGGTTCCAGTACCTCGATCAACCGGTGACCGGCCGTCTGCTGGATGGTGAAAACGGGCACTTTGGGTTGGTCGGCATTACCGATCTGCCGTTTCAGGGCTTTGTCGACAGCGTGCGCAAAAGCAACCTGGCGGCCGTTGATCAGTTGAGTAAAGAGGCCGAGAAGACCAAGGCTGAAGCGGATAAAGCCAGTCACGATGCCGTGGGCGGGCGAAAAGCTGAAGCCGGCAAAGGCCCGGGGAAGGGCACCGGGCAGGCGGGTGGGCATTCCGGGAATGGTCATTAAGGCCTGAGACCGCGTTATCGTTCTTCGCGAGCAAGCCCGCTCCCACTTTAGACCGCAGTGACCAGGCGGACGCGGTCTAAGGTGGGAGCGGGCTTGCTCGCGAAGGCGTCCGCAAGGGCGCCATAAATATCTGATCAATTCCATGGGCCAACTGACCGCCCAGCCCGCCCCTGTTCCCAAAACCATCAATGGCTGGAACAATGCGGGCCACTTTGTAGAGCATTGTCCGAGGGAGTAGCGGGTGCAGATTCAGGGTCATTACGAACTCAGGTTCGAAGCGGTGCGTGAGGCGTTCGCCGCGTTGTTCGACGATCCCCAGGAACGTGGCGCAGCGCTATGCATCCAAGTGGGTGGCGAAACTGTCGTCGACCTCTGGTCCGGTACCGCCGACAAGGATGGCCATGAGGCCTGGCACAGCGACACCATTGCCAACCTGTTCTCCTGCACCAAGACCTTCACCGCCGTCACGGCCCTGCAACTGGTGGCCGAAGGCAAGCTGCAACTGGACGCCCCGGTTGCCCGCTACTGGCCCGAATTCGCCGCCGCCGACAAGGAATCCGTCACCCTGCGTCAATTGCTCTGCCATCAGGCCGGTCTGCCGGCGCTGCGCGAGTTGCTGGCTCCCGAGGCGCTTTACGAGTGGCACACCATGGTCGACGCCCTGGCGGCCGAAGCGCCGTGGTGGACGCCTGGCACCGGTCATGGTTATGCCGCGATCACCTATGGCTGGCTGGTCGGCGAGTTGCTGCGTCGGGCCGACGGACGTGGGCCGGGCGAGTCGATCGTGGCCCGAGTCGCCAAACCGCTGGGGCTGGATTTCCACGTCGGTCTGGCGGATGAAGAATTCCATCGCGTGGCGCACATCGCCCGTGGCAAGGGCAACGTCGGCGATGCCGCGGCCCAACGCTTGCTGCAAGTGACGATGCGCGAACCGACGGCCATGACCACGCGAGCGTTCACCAACCCGCCGTCGGTCCTGACCAGCACCAACAAACCCGAGTGGCGGCGCATGCAGCAACCGGCGGCCAATGGCCACGGCAATGCCCGCAGTCTGGCCGGGTTCTACGCCGGTCTGCTCGACGGCAGCCTGCTGGAAAGCGAGATGCTCGATGAGCTGACCCGCGAACACAGCCTTGGCGAAGACAAGACGTTACTGACCCGGACCCGTTTCGGCCTGGGTTGCATGCTCGATCAACCGGACGTCCCCAACGCCACTTACGGCCTTGGTCCACGAGCGTTCGGCCATCCGGGCGCTGGCGGTTCCATCGGTTTTGCTGATCCGGAGCACGATGTTGCCTTCGGTTTTGTGACAAATACACTGGGGCCTTATGTCTTGATGGATCCGCGTGCGCAAAACCTTGCGCGGGTACTGGCCACTTGTCTGTAAAACGCGCTCAACGGTTCCAGGGCCGGAACCCGAAGGCCTTTATGTTTTCCAACCGTCTGTTTATCCGGGTCATACCGGCCTGATTTTTTATGATTTCATTTTTGTGGATATCCAATGTCACTCAATAAAACCACCCTCGCTTTGGCCCTGTGTGTCGCTGTTACCGGTTGTGCGCAGACTCCACAAAATGATTCGGATGGCAGCAGCTGGTGGCCGTTCGGGTCCTCCGATAAAGTCGCGGCGAAACAGCCGGCTCCGGCTCCGGCACCTGTGAAACCAGTCGCTGCGGCCCCGGTGGTAAAGGCTGAAAGCTCCAGCCATTGGTACTGGCCGTTCGGCTCCGATGAAGCGACCGATAAAAAACCAGAGGTAAAACCTGAAGCCAAGCCGGTCGAAGTGGCCAAGGCTGAGGCCGATGCGGGTGGCAAATGGTGGTGGCCGTTTGGCGGCAAGGAGCAGAGCACCGCTAAAGTTGTGCCGATGCCTGATCCGAAAGTGACCCAGGCCTGGCTCGATGACTACGAACCGCGCTTGCGCGAGGCGATCAAGGACAGCAACCTGCAACTCGAACGCCGTGAAAACGTGCTGGTGGTGACTGCGCCGGTAGAAGGCTCGTTCAACCCCGACCGTCCGGCCATGTTGCTGCCGGTCACCTTGGGTCCGTTCACTCGCGTGGCGAAAATCCTCGAAGTCGATCCGAAGACTGCCGTGCTGGTACTCGGTCACAGCGATACCTCGGGTGCCGCACCGGCCAACGTAAAATTGAGTCAGGAACGGGCACAAGCCGTGGCGGCGATCTTCCGTCTCAGCGGCTTGCAGCGTGATCGCCTGATGTTGCGCGGCATGGGCGGCGAAGCCCCGCGAGCAGCGAACGACAGCAATGAAGGCCGTGCCTTGAACCGTCGTGTGGAACTGTTGGTGACTCCGCAAAACACCATGGTCGCGCTGTTGAGCAAATACAACATGCCAGCCCCGGCGCCGGTAAAATTGGTTGCAGCCCAGGACGTCAAGCCAGTGGTCAAGCCCGTCACGCCTGCTCCTGCCGCGAAGAAAGCCGCTGTGCCTGCCGCGAAAAAAGCGCCGGCCAAGAAAGCCGCCGCCAAAAAGGCACCGGCCAAGACTGCAACGCCGGCTAAAAAGACCGCGCCGGCCAAAGCTGCTGCAACTGAAAAGAAAGTCGTTGCCGCCGATGCTGTGAAAAAGTGATTCGTTAACCAAAAGGAATGCGCCATGACCCAGGGCCTGGCTGATATGCGTCGCGACTACACCCGAGATGGCCTGACCGAGGCACAAGCCCCGGCCGAGCCGTTCGCGCTTTTCCATCAGTGGTTCGCTGACGCGGTGAAAACCGAACAGGCGCCGGTGGAAGCCAACGCCATGACCCTGGCCACCGTCGACCAGGACGGTCGGCCGCATTGCCGCATTCTGCTGCTCAAAGGCCTGGACGAACACGGCTTCACGTTCTTCACCAACTACGACAGCGCCAAGGGCCAGCACCTGGCCGTGAATCCGTTCGCGGCCATGACCTTTTTCTGGCCGGCCCTGGAGCGCCAGGTGCGCATCGAAGGTCGGGTGGTGAAGGTCACGCCTGAAGAGTCCGATGCCTATTTTCAGGTCCGTCCACTGGGCAGCCGCCTCGGTGCCTGGGCGTCACCGCAAAGCCGCGTGATCGCCGATCGCGCCGAACTGGAAGCGCTGCTCAAGAACACCGAGCAACGTTTCAGCGATACACAGCCTCATTGCCCCGAGCACTGGGGCGGCTATCGCCTGTTGCCTGAGCGCATCGAATTCTGGCAGGGCCGTTCGAGCCGTCTGCACGATCGCCTCAACTACCGCTTACAGGGCGCCGACTGGATCCTTGAACGTCTGGCACCCTAAGCAGTCTACCGACCGGGATAGCCTGCCGCAGCAGCCTCCAGCCACTGAGGCAGGTCCCGACGCTTGATCTTCTGCGCTTGCGCGTTCGCCAGTTGCTGGAGCATAAAGACTTTCTTATGCTCGTCGTCTCCAGCCAAGGCTAACGCCAGGTCGCGGTCCATCCAGCGTTTGATCCGTAAGTACAACCACCCATGGAAGTACAGACCGGCGACAGTGGTGACGACAATGATGAAGTAATCCATGACAATTCCTGGTTCAGCGGCGCAGCTTCCGCCATTTGCCGCTACTGTGTGCTGAGTTCGTGGAGGCGCCTGTACCTGGCCTGAATCAAACCAATTTTATCCGGGCCACGTCGTGACAGGCGTCAAGCTGCGGAGTTTAATGAACACCTGTCCTTTGGAGTTGATGCTATGCGTAAGTCTGTTCTGCTGGTTGCTTCCTTTTCCACGATGGCAATGTTGCTCACTGGCTGCCAATCGAGCTTGACCGGTGACTCCTATTCCCGTGACGAAGCGCGTCGTGTGCAGACCGTTCGCATGGGCACCATCGAATCCCTGCGTCCGGTGAAAATCGAAGGCACCAAGACCCCGATTGGCGGCGCTGCGGGTGCAGTGGTCGGCGGTGTCGGCGGCAGCGCCATCGGCGGCGGTAAAGGCAGCATCGTTGCTGCTGTCATCGGCGCCGTCGCCGGCGGCCTGCTCGGTTCTGCCACCGAAGAAGGCCTGACCCGCACCCAAGGCGTCGAAATCACCGTACGTGAAGACGACGGCAGCATGCGCGCCTATGTTCAGCAGGTTCAGGAAAATGAAGTGTTCCGCGTGGGTGAGCGCGTGCGGATTGCTACTGTAGATGGTACGAGCCGCGTTTCGCACTAAGCGGGAACGAAGGTAAAAGAAAACCCCGATCAGGTGACTGGTCGGGGTTTTGTGTTTTTTGGGGGAATTACCATACCTTCCGATATCGAAATGCAACTTGGTAATCAAAAGCGGCAATATTGATCTTATGCTTGAACAGAGGCTGAAGCTCTGGCACCCACGCCGATAAAACGTCAAATCCACCGTCGTAGATCTCGCTTTCCGCCATCAGGCCTAATGCATCGATTACTGAACCGTCATCACCAAGATCAACGGAGTATTCTTTTCCGGCTGCTATTTCCGTTTCTTTGTCATACCAGTCCAATCTGATCTTCAGTCCCATCTTGGCCTCACAAATACTTTTTAATACTGCGGTTTTTTTTAGGCGGGTCTATTTGCTTGCCTGTCAGGTGGTCGAACGAGCCTAGATGGCTTCCATCGCTTGCCCGATAAGCTTCCAGCTCCCCATGCAAAGAGTCCCATTCATAAATTGTTCGGCCTTTGGCATCAATCCAACGCTCTCGAAGTCCACCGCCCCCTTGTCGTGGGGTTTTCTTTTTTGCTTCTTTCAAGCCCAAGAAACCAGTGATTTCCTCTGTTTCAGGTGCAGAGTGATAGTCGTGATCGGGGTTAGGAGCCCGTCTTCCTTGGACTTGCCCCTACCAAACCGGACACCAACTCCCCGTTAAATTGATGTTCCCGCTAAGCGCCTGAACTCCCTCGGTGAACGATATTTCAAGGCG